>NZ_CP056189.1:0-4196 GCF_013781985.1 Citrobacter sp. RHBSTW-01013 | reverse complement strand
TGAAGCTGAAGTCAAGGCCGACAAAACTAGAGATCATGGATATGAAGATGAACTAAGAAGTCTTGAGATCCAAAAGCAAAAACTTGCTTTGGCTAGAGAAGAGGCAAGAGTTAAGCGCGAAAATGAGTTCATAGACCAAGAGCTAAAAAACCAAGCCGCCCATACAGATGTAATCCAATCTAATGCTGACTCGAATAGAAATATGTCAGAAGGTGGAAGAGATTTAATGAAAAGCGAAGGGAACGCTAGAGAAAAAAAAGCTAGCGGTTGGTTTAATTAGTTTAGTAATCAAAGTGATCATTACTCTCGGATCAAATAGCAACGGATGTTATTTACCATAACATCTCTTGCCCGCACCGCCCCGGACGGGTTCGGCGCGAATGCGGCGTCAGCCTGGTAAAACCGGCAGTAAACTCCCCGCTAAACCGCGCTTTTTGAGCCAGATAAATTTCCCCAAGATGCATAGCCATGCAGCCGGGGGGATGGCACCGTCTTTCGGCGGGGATCTGCGCCGAAAGACCCGTTTTATCCGGTTTGTTACAGCGACGGACCGTTGTACGTCCGCTGGCGCGGCGATCGTTCCAGCTCCAGCGCTTTCTGGTGCTGCGCCGCCCGTTCCTGCTCCCGGTGCGCCTCGATACCATTCAGCCTTGCGACAACCGGCGCAGCTGCTCGCTCAAACTCTGCACCTGCCTGCTCAAGCCCGTGACGCGCTCGCTCAGCGCCGCGTTCTCCCGTTGCATAAGACCAGACATCGTCCGCCATTCCGCGAAGGCGTTCTCCCACTCGTCCAGCCTTTTCGAGTAGTCCTGCTGTAGCTGCTCTAATGCGCTCAGCAACTGTTTTTCCAGCTCCGTCATGTGCTATTTCCCCGCCAGTATCATCCAGCTCGAATCCTCTCCGAACCGTCCCGCTTCCGGGTTCACCCTCACGCAGCTGCGTCTCTGCTCGCCGCAGGTCGAGAGCTGCACGCCGCTGTTCCGCTCGGACAGCATCGCCTGCGTGCTCTTCTGCTCCCGGATGGTCGTGTAATTGTCGAGTATCTGCTGACTCTGCCACCACAGAATGCCCGCGCTCGATGCGATCAGCAGGACGGAAACCAGGACGATGGTCAGCCACGTCTGGCTGACCATACGCACCATGCCTTTCGTGCGCTGGCTCATGGCTGAGGACAGCTTCCGGTCGTGGTCGAGGATGGCGGCGCTGATTCTCTTCTCGCTTTCGTTCAGTTCCGCTCTGACAGACTGCTCGTGCTCGCTGAATGCGGCTTTCAGCATCTCGCCGGTACTCTGCTGCTGCGCTTTCGATTTCTGCTCTAAGTCCTTCGCCAGCGTTAAAAGACTGCTCATAGATGGCTCCCTTTAGTCGGATGTTTCGCCCCCCGTCCGGGTCGGCAATGCTGATACTGCTTTTCGTGGTGCGTACCACCTCAAAACCCGCGTTTTCCAGCGCCTCAGTAACGTCCTGACGGGTTTTCAGCTCCCCGGACGAGGCTAAGGCCAGCAAACCCCGGGTGATCGCCTGAGCTGCCTCCTGCTTCGTTTCCGGCAGCGCGGACGGCGTGACCAGCGCCCGCCGGTTTTCCGGCGCATTCGGGTCGTGCAGCCCCAGCCTGCCGTTCACGATGGTCTGCCAGGCATCGATGCGCGGACGGTCAGCGCGGTCGTAATACGGCTGGAGCCTTTTGCCGGTCAGCAGCTCCGTGTTCGGGATCAGGAAGTTCAGCTCCAGCCGCCCCTTGTCCTGGTGCTCCACCCACAGCACGCTGTACTGGTCTTTATCGAGTCCGGGCATCAGAACACGCTCGAAGCTCGCCATCAGTTTTTCACGCTGACCGGGCGGTAAGTCCTGTTCGGCAAAGGACAGGACGCCGGATGTGTACTTTTTGGCGTAGGGCGAGGCGTCGATAAGCTCCCGGACTTCCTCCGGCTTCCCCTGCAGAACGCTGGCGCCGTCGCGCTGCCGGTCTTTTCCCAGCAGATAATCCACCGGACCGGCGCCACCGCCGCGCCCTCTGGGATGAAATTTAACGATCATCATCAGCCCCCTTTTCCAGCACGGCGTGCCGCAGCCGCTCGAGTCCGGCATCAATGGCCATCAGTGCGGCGACAACCTGCACGCGATCGTGCCCGGTACCGCCACCGGCATTAACCTGCCGGGCAATCTGGTTGAGGTTGTTACCCATGCCGGCGAGCTGACGAAGCAGCGCCGGCGAGATCGACGGAAGTTTGCCGGCACGAGCGGGCTTCTCATCCAGGCAAGTCTCGCGCATCCAGGCAGCGAGCTGTTTACCGTCGCAGCGCTCCAGCAGTCGACGGTGCTCGTCCTCAGTAACCCACATCGTGAGCATTTTGCTGCGTTTGTCTGCCAATCGGCCTCCTGATAACGCCGGGGCGGACGGGAAATTCTTTCCCGGTCGGCGCGGTGTTAGACAAGCCGCAGGCGCGTCAGTGATTTTTAGCGGGTTTCGGGGCGCAGCCCTGAACCAGTCACGTAGCGCTAGCGGAGTGTATACTGGCTTAATATGTTAGCCCGCAGGAAGGAATCACGAAAGTGCTTCATATGGCAAGGGAAAATGTAGCTGCATGGCGTAAGTGCAAAATACTGGTAGCGATGAAATGACGCCTCCTCGCTCACTCGGTCGCTACGCTCCGGCCGTGAGACTGTGGCGGGCGTTACCAGCTCACGAATGACAAGAGAAAGAGTGGCGCTAAAATCAGGAGAAAAAAAGGATGCGGAGTTGCCGTTTTTCCATAGGCTCCGCCCCCCTGACAAGCATCACGAAATCTGACGCTCAAATCAGTGGCGGCGAAACCCGACAGGACTATAAAGATCCCAGGCGTTTCCACCTGGTAGCTCCCTCGTGCGCTCTCCTGTTCCTGCCTTTCGGTTTACCGGTGTCATTCCGCTGTTATGGCCGCGGTTTCTCATTCCACGCCTGACACTCAGTTCCGGGAAGGCAGTTCGCTCCAAGCTGGACTGTGTGCACGAACCCCCCGTTCAGTCCGACTGCTGCGCCTTCTCCGGTAACTATCGACTTGAGTCCAATCCGGAAAGACACGACTTAACGCCACTGGCAGCAGCCACTGGTAAGGGATGTACAAGAGATTACTGGCGCAGAGTTCTTGAAGTTACAGCCTAACTACAGCTAAACTGAAAGGACAGATTTGGTGGCAGCGGTCTTGTACACCCTGTTACCACGGTTCAGAAGTTCCCCAACTTACTGATCCTTCGAAAAACCACCTCCCCAGGTGGTTTTTTCGTTTACAGGGCAAAAGATTACGCATTGCTCAAAAGAATCTCAAGAAGTTCTTCACCTTAATGAATTATTCATAACTATTTTTTGGCTTTACTTTTCACAGATTTTTCCTAAAAATGTTTTTTTACACTATGTAACTGGACGTCACATGAGCTCAAAAAAAACACTTTTAAGCATTGCCCTTCTCGCAGCCTCTATTTCTGCTTTATCAGGATGCCAATCGAACGCTGATCAGTATGCTGCTGATGTTTATGATGCTGGACAACTGAATTCAAAACAGGAAACAAAAACCGTAAACATAATTTCTGTTTTGCCCGCTAAGGTTGCCGTTGATAACACACAAAACAAGCAAGCCGCGCAAACATTTGGGGCGATCCTTGGAGCTGTAGCTGGCGGAGTTGCTGGTCATAATGTCGGAAGTGGTAGCGGACTTGGTACAACAGCTGGAGCTGTTGGCGGTGGTGCGATCGGTGCAGCTGCAGGAACATTAGTCAAAGATAAATCTATCGTAGAAGGTGTTTCTTTGACTTATAAAGATGGGACTAAGCTGTTTACATCAACACAAGTAGGTAAGCCATGTCAGTTCACCACTGGTTTAGCTGTCGTCATTTCAACTAAAAACAATGAAACACGAATCCAGCCAAACACAACCTGCCCAGTAAAAAAATAAGATTGAAGCGATGAAAAGAATCATTTTACCTCTAATTCTATCTTTTAGCGGAAATGGCTTTGCAAGCTCACTCCAAGAGCAATTGTCTGCAGTAGCTCAAGCTGAGCAACAGGGAAAGGCTGAAGAACAAAGACTAAGCGATATCCAACAAGAAAAGATAAATGCAGCTGAAAGGCTGGAGCGACAAAGAAGAGCAAGTGCTGTTGCTGAAGCTAACAGGAAAGCAGCCATAGCCTCTGCAGAGAAAAAAGCTCGGCGTGAGAAGAT
>NZ_CP056188.1:0-5029 GCF_013781985.1 Citrobacter sp. RHBSTW-01013 | reverse complement strand
AACGAGCTCACCTCACTTTACAGGATCGTCTGGTCAAAGAGCTGCGGTTACAGGGCATTTGTTCAATGGAGGCTGCAAATGACTTCGCTGAGGCCTATATGGCTGACTATAACCGCCGTTTTGGCAAAGTACCGCGACATGATTTTGACGTACACCGTGCTGTAGAACATGATGAGGACCTGGGGCTTATTTTCACTGTTCGTGAAAAACGTAAAGTCTCAAAATCGTTGACGATACAATATGATAAAATGTTGTACCTGATTGAAGACAGCGAACTGAGTCGCCGTGCAATAGGTAAATATATCGATGTGTATCACTATCCTGATGGCAGAAAAGAGCTGCGCCTGAACGGTACGCTACTTCCCTACTCTACCTACGACCGACTGTCAGAAATCGACCAGGGCGCGATTGTCGATAACAAGCGTCTTGGCCGAACCCTGGAGTTTATCAGTCTGGTGCAGAGCAAGCGGGATAACACGCGCTCTCAGTCAATTCCCGCTGGAGATGGCCCTTCCCGACGACGGCCAAAGCAGGAAGGGAAGAAATCCCAGCGCTCACTGGATAATGATGACATGCTCGAAGCACTCAAACAGCTTCAGTCACGTTCAGAGGACATTTTTGGTAAAAGAGCCCGCTGATGGTACTCACTGGCCGGACAGTGGTTGCTCACCAGTTGATATTGTCCGGCCAGACCCATGATGTATTATTCATTTCGTTCAGCATCTTTATGTCCTGCTTTTCACGGGCATACTTACCCCATAATGAATGAAAAGAACGAACAATACTGATTAACTGCTTTTTTCTTTGCTCCGGAGATAGGCTGATAAAATAGCAGCACCTGCTGTCAATATTATCCTCAATGAAATTAAAATCAGAGTCTGATGCATATTTTACTGTTAGCATAATATCATTCGACGTTGTTCTCTCAGACTCTGTTAATGCTGATTCTATCAGGTATTCAAAGGCATACATGACAGACAGCTGGTTTTTGTCTGTCTGAATATAACCCATTGAGTTTCTGAGTATTGAGGACTGTACCAGGACCAGAGGCCATAAAAGCTCAACACCATAAAGCTTATATGTATCATGTTGATCATACTGATGTTGCTCAACACGACGATTACCTTCCCGTGCTTTACGAATATCATAGGCAAGGGATAACATAAATCCGTCTTTAACTTTAATCAGTGGGCTTTCATCCACGATGTAATGAATGAGTTCATGTAATTCATTCAGGGCTTCTGAATCTCCCCACAGTATAAAACCTGCATTGTTCGGCGTTAACTCGTATCGAAGCATGGGCTCAATCATCCTGTTGTTTCAGTCGGAGGAAAGTCTATCAGTAAAGAGAATGAGAGATCAAAGTGGTCATTTTAATTGAGCTGGATAACGGACATTTCAATTGAGCCTTGACAGCCTGAGAGGCTCTCAGGGCGTTTCTACGACCTCACCTGCAAAAGAACACATCTTACCCCCTGAAAACCGCTCAGAAACGCGCTGATGATTTCTGCGTACCTGCATGGCTATGCACTCAAGTGAATGAAGTAAGATTTCAGTCTGCGATCACCATAAAACCGGGAAAAAGCCGTATGACAAAACAGGAATCAGCCGCACTGAACATGGCAAAATTTATCCGGGCGCAGTCGCTGCTGCTGCTCGAAAAACTCGACGTGCTCGATCTTGATGACGAGGCAGCCGACTGTGAGCGAATGCACGAACAGGCAGAAGCGCTTTATCAGAAGCTGAGCGCACGCTTCGGTATACAGGACGGCGAATAAAGAGACGAAAAGAACGCTCACTTAGACGAAAAGCGTATCCAGGGCAACTATGTATATCCACCGTGTACATAGTCATGCCTGACGCTTTCGAGCAGGTCGAGCATGCAGGCACGACGAGCTTGATTGGTATCGGACACAATATGGCGATACGCCTCAAACATAACAGCACCCGCATCACCGCCCGAACGGCGAAGCATAGCGGAAATCATCCGCACAAAGAGCAGACGTTCATCGGGGCAAAGGTTCATAAGTTCTCCTGGTGAAAAACCAAACATGAAAGCACCCATCTATTAACGTCAGCTGTGAACGCTTCATTAGAAGAAAATAGGTAAACCCGGGAAAAAGATCCAAACGTTAACATCACAGGTAAACAGAAACGTCGGGTCGATCGGGAAATTCTTTCCCGGACGGCGCGGGGTTGGGCAAGCCGCAGGCGCGTCAGTGCTTTTAGCGGGTGTCGGGGCGCAGCCCTGAACCAGTCACGTAGCGCTAGCGGAGTGTATACTGGCTAAACTTCAGAGATGCCAAGGAAGGGACAGGATATGTTTTGTAGCACCGCCACCACGGTGGCGATACTCCAAAACGCCTGGTCAGGGCACAGCCCCGACACCCCAGAGCCGACTGTAGGTCACTGGACGAACGCGGCGGAATGATGTCGGATGACGTCATTTTGCGGCGTTTGCCCTATCCTGCATCGTATTAAAAAATGCAGCTATGGCGCGTACGGTGCCAAAGATAAGCCCGGAGATATTCCGCTTCCTCGCTCACTGACTCGCTCCGCTCGGTCGTTCGGCTGCGGCGAGCGGTACCGGCTTACTGGCGGGGCGGAAATTTCCTGGCATCTTCCAGGAAGAAGCTTAACAGGGAAGCAAGAAGGCCACGGAGAAGCCGTTTTTCCATAGGCTCCGCCCCCCTGACAAGCATCACGAAATCTGACGCTCAAATCAGTGGTGGCGAAACCCGACAGGACTTAAAGATACCAGGCGTTTCCCCCTGGTGGCTCCCTCGTGCGCTCTCCTGTTCCTGCCTTTCGGTTTACCGGTGTCATTCCGCTGTTATGGCCGCGTTTATCTCATTCCACGCCTGACACTCAGTTCCGGGTAGGCAGTTCGCTCCAAGCTGGACTGTATGCACGAACCCCCCGTTCAGTCCGACCGCTGCGCCTTGTCCGGTAACTATCGTCTTGAGTCCAACCCGGAAAGACACGACTTAACGCCATTGGCAGCAGCCATTGGTAAGAGGATTCACGGAGCAGGGTAGTAGAGTGCTTCTACAGAGTTCTTGAAGTGGCGGCCTGACTGCGGCTACACTGGAAGGACAGTTTTGGTATCTGCGCTCCGTGAAAGCCAGTTACCTTCGGAAGAAAGAGTTGGTAGCTCTTGATTCCGGCAAACGAACCACCGTTGGTAGCGGTGGTTTTTTTGTTTACAGGACATGAGATTACGACGAGAGTAAAAGGATCACAAGAAGATCCGGCTGTTTACCAGTGATTTGGCTTCAGTATTGGTTTCCGCCTAGCGGGGCCTTATACGTAAAAATTCCACACCTGACTTATCACACAGGGGAGCTCCGCAAGTACCAGAGAGCACTGAATAGCAGGCCACGGAAATGTCTTGGATTCCGGCAACCTTCAGTGGTCTTTGCTGAGCTAAGACAGGCGGCTTAGCGTTGCACTTCGAACTTGAATCCGCCCAGAAGCATTCAGCAGAAGTCGCTAACGGTTTGCTTGCAAATGCTATCAATAATGCTTTGCCTAAAGCAGGAATAAAAAAGCCACCTACACGGTGGCTTTTTTTCTGTCCGGGAACTAGCTGAATTGAACCTAAAATCCCGGCCACGAACTGGTAGACACCTTTATCCCTGAAGATGTTTGAAGAGAAAACGGCCTATTTCATAGGTCGTAAAGTCAGGGTTTAGCTCTTTATCATCCATCCCTACAGCGCTCCCTGCCTCGATCAATACCTTCTTCATGTTGCTAACTTTAAGCCCGTCTTTGGTAACCAAGATCTTTCCTTTTGGAAGCTTATGAATCACGTAATCCTTGAAGGAATGTGTGTCCTTATCTCCACCAGGCAAAGAAAAGCCCTGACCTAATAACGATTTTAATGAATTATTCTCTTCAATTAAGTTCAGGACAACATCATCAACCGTCATGCCAAAGTCATTCACGTACTCTTTTAGGCTCTCAATAGTTGATTTCTTTAGTCTTACGTCAGACATACCATTCATATTATTATTACCCCACCGCTCTAATTTGAAGAAATAATACAACAAAATACAAATTATACAAATAAATATTGTTCTGAATACAACAAGCGGTCTGTAGGTGCGATGATAACTATGCCGCACCGCCAGATTGAACATAACATCCGTTGCGTGCACCGCCTGTGTAATGGCTCAATAGTAATGTCCGCCTGTGGCTCAATTCAGATGTCCGCGCTATGGTAAGCTTCACTGGTCCGTTTAAACTACCGGGAGGCATATCATGAGCGCAGAAAGCTCAGGAGTGTTTACTTTGAAAGAGATCAACCGGATCAAGATTATACAGGACGTCATTGAACGTCGCATCACAACGCGCCGTGCGGCCGAGCACCTCGGTATCAGCGACAGGCAATGCCGCAGACTTCTTGCCCGTTACCGTGAAGGCGGACCGCTTGGTATGGCCAGCAGACGATGTGGCATGCGTGGTAACCGCCAGTTGCCACCCGGGCTCGCAGATCAGGCTCTGGAACTGATCAAGACGCGTTATGCTGATTTCGGTCCGACTCTGGCGCGTGAAAAGCTCGAAGAACTCCACGGACTGTTTCTTGGCAAAGAAACTGTCCGGCGCATCATGGTGCGGGCTGGCTTATGGGTTCCCCGTAAACAACGTGCCGCAAGGATCCCTCAACCACGGTACCGGCGTCCGTGTACTGGTGAGCTGATACAAATAGATGGCTGTGATCACGACTGGTTTGAAGGCCGTGGCCCGGCCTGCACCGCGCTGGTCTATGTTGATGATGCAACCAGCAAACTGATGGAACTGTTGTTTGTTAAATCGGAGTCCACGTTTTCTTACTTCGAAGCCACGCGGCGCTATATCGATAAGCATGGTAAACCGCTGGCACTGTACAGCGATAAAGCCGGTGTTTTTCGTGTTAACAATAAACACGCCACAGGCGGAGACGGGCATACTCAGTTTGGGCGAGCCATGCATGAACTGAACATCCAGACTATCTGTGCAGAAACCAGTCCCGCCAAAGGGCGTGTAG
>NZ_CP056187.1:0-73037 GCF_013781985.1 Citrobacter sp. RHBSTW-01013 | reverse complement strand
ATCAGAAAGGTTACCTTGCATCTTGACTTTCTTTTTGAGCAACCGCGATTCATTGTAATGCTTTTTGGCAACTACAGCGTGCTCGCCTTCAACCGAAAGCAATTTCTCAGTATTAACGCCAGTAACGATACAGTTCATTGAACCATTATAAACGTCATAATAGATTCTCAAGGCCTGGAATATCTTATCCATATGTTTATATGGATTAGAATTTGTTGGCCAAATAAAATAGTCACCTAAAGATTTGTTAGAATTATTTTGCTCAAGAATAGCCGTTTCTTCACTATGCTTTTCATCGAAGAGGAAGTTTGGAATAAGCATAGGCACTTTGGACAGTTTTTCTTTTTTTATACCTGCATATTGTAATGCATCATTATAAGTAAACTGAGTGGTTACAAGTACTTTATCAGCAGAACGGGCGACATCAATGAAGCGGTTATTGAGTTCATTTTTGATATGATTATTTCTTCTCTGAATATAATCATAAACCATCATAACAATAGGCTTAACCGGGAGAAGAGGCTTTTCCAATCGATCAGAAATTATGAACCATAGATCGCAGTCGAAACCATAGTTAATACCATCATCAGGTATATAATACTCATGGTTTTTAATTTCCCACCCCTCATAGCCAGCATACTCCATGCTACGATTGGCTTCCGCATGGTCTAACGTTTTCCATTTGAAAGGTCGGATAGCGATACGAGGATTTAAATCCTCAAACATATCGTCCTGGTAAATTTTATCATCGACATGATAAAATATTACTTTGCACGGTTCATTATTTTTAACGCTATTTTCATATAATTCATTAGCGATTAAAATGGCACCTCTTAAACTACCGCCCAGATAGCCTACGGGTAAAATAACAGCAATCTTTTTTTCTTTATATTGTTCTTTTAGCGAAACGGTATTATTTAAATTAATGCCATTGATGGAATTAAAAGCACTAACCCAATGCGGTAACAAGCTTTCGAAATTCATTGCATCGAGAAGTTTTTCCTGAGAGTGCTTAACTGACAACGCAAACTTTTTGTCACCCTCCATTAATCTTTTAATTTTCTTTCGTGCATCGGCAATATTTGTACAACGACCCGGCAAATCCTTTCCTCCAAGCCTGTCAAGCATACCGTTAGCCATAAAAATTAATGGCATGCCATTTTTTATGGCCTCGAAAGGATGGTAATGAATATGATATGGTTCGCTGGAATGATAAAACATGACCATTGAGTCACGCATATTTTCATTATGCGTTTCAAAATCTACAAAACCCAGTACATTTTTATCCATTACCTTGATAGGCTGGGCACCAGAAATGACATACTCGAATTCTGAGAAGTTATCAACGAACTCTTTATACGTTTTATTATAATAGGGATTTATAGCAATATCTGGACAGACAAAAAGAATTTTTTTATTTTTCCCTGTCCATTTATCTTCTACAGAAACATCTCTCATACCGAGCGGCAAATATACCGCCCTTCTTTTCAGGAAATCGGGCTCTTGGTTGGATAAATTATCATAAGCCATGCCAAAGATAAATCTGTTACCTAATCTTCTTAGATAATTGGCGATCTTACCTTCGGTAATAAAATTAAGTAACTTCCCGTAATTTATATCTGAAGGCAGACCATAAACACGATATATAATTATGCCATGAAAGTATTTTGTAAGATTAATTATCAACCTTGCGTCATAGGCAATGAAAAATACGACATCAAACCATTTATTGGCAATTTTCCAGGCTTCTGGCGTTGCGCCTGTATACCAATCACAAGCATTTAGAATATCTAAATCCTCTTTTGGTATGGTCAGGTTTTCATCTTCGGACCAGTCAATGGATGCGCTTCTGAATGTGGGATCGGCAGGAAAAGACTTCGGCAAAAATATTTCATCTACTCCGCATGCCTTTAACATGGGGATTTCAAATTTCCTTGCCGATGTGTGGTTTAACAACCACATCACTCTTTTTTTATCACTCATGATATACGATTCACTTCTTTATATTTTTCAATTGCACCAGCAATAGGGCCATCAAATACAAGGCTTCCTTTATGGAAAAGCAAACCGCGATTGCAGATTTCCTTAAGTGTCCCAAAATCATGCGATGCCAGTACAAGGATCTCCGCTTGTTCGATCAGTGCAGTAATTCTCTTTTTGGCTTTGATCATGAAGTTGGCATCACCAGCGCCAATAACCTCGTCGAGCAGCAAAATGTTGCCGCCTACTGACGTGGAAATGGCGAAGGCCAACCGCACTTGCATACCGGCTGAATACGTTTTGATTGGGTAATCGATAAACTCGCCTAAGTCCGCAAACGCAACAATTTCATCCTGAATGCTGCGCATGAATTTCGGCGACAAGCCTAAAAGAAGCCCACGGTACAGGATGTTTTCCCGACCGGTTGCATCAGGCTCAAATCCCAGACTGAGATCGAATAACGAACGCACTTTACCTGTTACTTCCAGATGACCACTGGAAACAGGATACAGACCGGCTACGGTTTTCAAAAAAGTACTTTTACCCGCACCGTTGTGGCCAAGTAACCCTACCCTTTCGCCCTCGTTAATTTCCAGAGTGATATCTTTTAACGCATGAATATCAGAAACTTTATGTTGTTTTTTTTTATTAACGATATTCGCCATTAAAGACTTTAAGGAACGTTCCTGATAGGCAACAGAGGAATAATGAAGATTGACATCTTGCAGCTTGATAGAGTTTTTCATAAATAAAAAATCACCTTTCTTTCCATCTTTCTACCCATCAAAACAGCAATGACCATGAAAACAAGTGCTGTACCAAGAACATACTGATAGTTAACTAATGTAGGCCATTCGCCTTGTAACAAAGGCGCCCTGACAATCTGTAACAGATGATATACAGGGTTATAGTCAATCAACACATGCAGGCCGCCTGAGCGGAATATTTTGGTCTCGAAATACACAGGTGAGATAAACCATAAACCTTGCATGACAAGCGCTAATGCATGGGGGACATCGCGGAACCTGACGCCAATATAAGCCAGTATGGTAGACAGAGGCCAGGCTAAGAGGATAAGCAAAGGGAAGATAGACAATGCTGCGATCCAGCACAGGCCAAAGTTATGCGGCAGGATGACTAATACCCAACCTAATAACGATACGCTAGCCAAACCCAGGATAAACGTCGCAGTACAAACTGTTCTGAGCGTATAAATAGCTAAAGGATGATTACACTGTTTAATGTAAGCATCGGCTTGAACAAAGGATAAAGAACCACCGGTAACACATGTGATCAGATAATCCCAAATCAAAATACCAGACAGGATGTACGGCGCATATGTCGTAATTGGTGAATTAAACATTTTACCAAAAACGATCGATATTAATATGGTAATCCCTAAAGGCTGGAGTATTGACCATAATACTCCAAAGAACGAACGCCGCCAGCGAGAACGTAAATCTGATAATGACAGGTGAATCCAAAAATAACGTGATTCCCAGACACCTTTAAGATAACTATTCATGTAAAACCTTTAATTTAGCGCCCACAAATGTGGGCGCTGCGCTTGATTAATTATCAAAATAACTTCTAATCAAATCACAAATGTAAGTAATTTGCTGTGTAGTAAGAGCAGGGAAGCTCGGTAAGTTGATCCCACGCTCACTCAAGGTGCTAGCTACCGGAAAATGTTGGTCGCTGAAAACATGTGGCATTGTATTTGCGGGTGGGAAAAGTGGTCGGGTTTCGACACCTTTCTCTTTTAGAAACGCCCGCAGTCCTTGTCGATCGCTTGCGTTGTCTAACAGAATAGAGCACATCCAGTAGCTATGGTAATAACCTTCCGGTTCTTCCTGGAATGATAAAGGTAAGCCTTTAAGATTCGCTTTATAGCTAGCGGCAACCGCTCTTTTCTTCTCAAGAATGTCATCAGCCTGTTCTAACTGCGCCAGACCAATCGCCGCGCAGATATTGGTCATACGGTAGTTATACGCGATAACGTCGTGCCAATATTCACGCTCTTTGGAAACGCCCTGGCTCTTCAGATGGCAGGCTTTATCAAAGACGTCTTTATCTTTGCACAGCACCATACCACCTTCGCCGGTGGTGATGGTTTTGTTGCCGAAGAAACTGAACGTCGCGACATCGCCAAAGGTGCCGACGTGTTGCCCTTTATAACGGGAACCAAACGCCTCGGCACAATCTTCGATCAGATAAATACCACGTTCCTGGCAGAGCTTAACAATGGCGTCCATATCACATGACAAGCCATATAAATGAACCACCATGATGGCTTTGGTTTTATCAGTGATACGTTTTTCAATATCACTGATATCCACGTTCCAGGTGTCTTCTACTGACTCAGCGTAAACCACAGAAGCGCCAGTCTGCACGATGGTGTTTACGGAAGCGATATAGGTTAATGTCGGAACAATAACTTCATCACCGCTTTTGATTCCAAGCGCTTCCAAAGCTAAGTGCAAAGCTACGGTGCCGTTAGCAACAGTTGTTGCGTATTCAGCACCGGTATATTTGGCAAAAGCTTTTTCAAATTCGGTTATAAATTCTCCACGCGAAGAAATCCAAGTCGTGTCCAGGCAGCGCATGACGTACTCTTTTTCGCGCCCATTAAGACTTGGTTGATAAACCGGTATCATATTCATATAACTGATCTCGTCTTATTCGATACTTACGTTAACATCGAATCCATGTTGTTTTAACAGAGCATGCTGCTGAGCATTGTTGAAGTCATGCTCAACCATTTCTTTGACCATCTCATTCAGAGTGGTTTCCGGCGTCCAACCCAGTTTGACACGTGCATTTGTCGGGTCGCCCAGTAATGTTTCTACTTCGGCAGGGCGGAAATATTGCGGATCAACTTCAACAATCACATCGCCAACTTTCAGCGCAGGTGCTTTATTGCCTTCGATTGATTCAATAATCCCTTTCTCTTCTACGCCGGTGCCTTCGAAGCGCAATTTAATACCCAGCTCGTTGGCAGCCATGGTAATAAATTCGCGAACGCTGTGCTGAACGCCCGTCGCGATAACGAAGTCTTCCGGTTGCTCCTGCTGCAGCATTAACCACTGCATTTTAACGTAATCGCGCGCATGGCCCCAATCGCGTAAGGAATCCAGGTTACCCATATACAGTTTTTTGGACAGGCCCTGAGCGATATTCGCTAAACCACGGGTAATTTTACGGGTTACGAAGGTTTCGCCACGACGCGGAGATTCGTGGTTAAACAGAATACCGTTACAGGCATACATGCCGTAAGCTTCGCGGTAGTTCACGGTGATCCAGTACGCGTACATTTTTGCCACGGCATACGGGCTGCGCGGATAGAACGGCGTGGTTTCTTTCTGAGGGATTTCCTGCACTAAGCCATACAGCTCAGAAGTGGATGCCTGATAGAAACGGGTTTTCTTGGCGAGACCCAGGAAACGGATCGCTTCGAGTAAACGAAGAGTACCGATGGCATCTACGTCAGCGGTGTATTCAGGTGATTCGAAACTCACCGCAACGTGCGATTGCGCGCCCAGGTTATACACTTCATCAGGCTGAACTTCGGAGATGATGCGGGTCAGGTTAGACGCATCGGTCAGATCACCATAATGTAATTTGAAGTTAACGTTACTTTCATGAGGATCTTCATAGATATGATCAACACGCTGAGTATTAAATTGTGACGCTCTACGCTTGATGCCATGAACTTCATAGCCTTTTTCAAGCAAAAACTCGACCAGGTAAGAACCATCTTGACCAGTGACACCAGTAATAAGCGCTACTTTTTTCTTACTCATAATTTCCTCATACTCACTTAGCATTGTAACTAACAATTAATGAATCGATTGAATCAAGTTTTGATTTCAACAAATCATGATTACCTTTTGTTTCTACGTTGAGTCTTAATAAAGGCTCTGTATTAGAAATCCTTACATTAAAGCGATAGTCCTCAAACTCGAAACTTAATCCATCCAGGTAATCTTTTTTCGAACAAATCGACCCATACTCCTGGTCGAGTTTTTCCAGCAGATCTTTTGCGTCTTTGACGACATAATTAATTTCACCGCTGCAGGGGAAATTAATTATCATGTTGGTGCATTTTTGCGAAAGCGTCTGGTCGGTGGTCGCTAATAATTCAGCAACCAACAACCACGGAATCATGCCGCTGTCGCAATAGGAAAAATCACGGAAATAATGGTGGGCGCTCATCTCGCCGCCATAAATCGCATCTTCTTTACGCATCCGCTCTTTAATGAACGCGTGTCCCGTTTTGGAGACAACCGGCGTTCCGCCCGCTCTGGTCACGATATCGACAGTGTTCCAGGTCAAGCGAGGGTCGTGAATAATTTTCGCGCCTTTCTCTTTTTGTAAGAACGCTTCTGCCAGCAGGCCAACGATGTAATACCCTTCGATAAACTGCGCTTTTTCATCAAACAGGAAGCAGCGATCGAAATCACCGTCAAAGGCAACGCCCATATCAGCGTTATGTTTACGTACGGCGTTTGCCGTATCTTCGCGGCATTCAGGCAATAACGGGTTAGGGATCCCGTTCGGGAAATTACCGTCAGGATGATTGTGGATCTTAACAAAACTGACCGCAGCACCGGCTTCCTGGAATCGTTTTTCGAGGGCATCAACAACGTGCCCTGCCGCGCCGTTACCGGAGTTAATCACTAATTTCAACGGTCGGGTGAAATTCGCCAGGTTAATGTAGCCCATCAGATGATCGATGTAGGCATCCAGCACCGAAATTTGCTTATAAGAACCCCGTTTTGATTCATCAACCGCAGCGAAGTTATTCTCTTCCGCAAGACGCTGAACATCGCGTAAGCCAGTGTCGCCACTGATTGGCTTCGCATTTTCACGCACCAGCTTCATTCCGTTATAATCCATTGGATTATGGCTGGCGGTTACTTCAATACCGCCGTCTACGCCTAAATGGAACGTCGCGAAATAGATTTCTTCCGTACCGGATAAACCAATGTCCAGGATATCGGTACCGGCATCCATCAGGCCTTTCGCAAGGGCTAATTTTAAGGCTTCGCTGGTGTGACGAACGTCGCCGCCTACCACGATGGTTTTAGGTTTTAAAAATTCACCATAAGCCCGGCCAATTCGATAGGCGATATCTTCATTAAGCTCAGTACCTAATTTGCCCCGAATGTCATATGCTTTAAAACAAGATAGTGATGTCATAAAAATCCTTAAAATCAGCAACGACCATATTGGTCAATAATTCTAATGATATCGTCATCGCCCAAATAGGAACCAGACTGAATTTCTAATAACTCAAGAGGAATTTTCCCTGGGTTTTCCAGGCGATGCTGTGAGCCAATAGGAATAAAGGTCGACTGGTTTTCAGTTAATAAGAAAACCTTATCCTGAATAGTCACCTTGCCAGTTCCTGAAAGAATTACCCAGTGCTCGGTGCGATGATGGTGCATTTGCATTGAGAATGCGGCACCCGGCTTCACTGTTATTCGATTAACATTGAATCGCTCCGTTTGCACAATTACGTCGCATCGTCCCCACGGACGATAAATTTCCCTGTGACGCTTATATTCACTTCTGTTTTGCGCTTTTAAATGCTCAACGACTTTTTTAACATCCTGTACCTGGTCTTTATTCACCACGAGGACGGCATCTTTGGTGCTAATAATGACCAGATTTTCAACACCAATCGCGGCAACTAACTTTTCATCGGTATTGATGTAGCAGTTATTCGCGTTATGCAGATAGGTATCACCCGTAATCACGTTACCCTGATGATCCTTATCGCTGACTTCCCAAAGCGCTGACCATGAACCGACATCGCTCCAGTCCGCGTCAAGGCTTACCACTACGGCATCGGAGGTTTTTTCCATCACTGCATAGTCAACAGACTCGTCCGGGCAGGCAACAAACAGCTCTTTATCAACATTAATAAAGTCGTCACCGTCTTTGGCATTGAGAATAGCCAATTTGCACGCTTCAAGAATATCGGGGCGATATTTTTCCAGTTCAGCTAAGTATTTTTTAGCCCGGAACATGAACATACCGCTGTTCCAGTAATACTCGCCGGAACTGATATATTCTTCCGCCTTTTCACGATTGGGTTTTTCAACGAAACGGTTGACTTTGAAAGGAGAGTTTTCTTCTGCGGCAATTTTTTGTCCACGATGGATATAACCGTAGCCTGTTTCCGGGCCGGTCGGGACAATACCGAACGTCACTAAACTGTCTTTCTGGGCATGCTCATACGCGATTTTAACCGCGGCATGAAAGGCGGGTTTATTATTGATGATGTGATCGGCGGCCAGCACCAGTAATATGGGATCATCACCATTTTTAATGGCGCTCAACGCAGCCAGGGCGATGGCAGGCGCGGTATTCCGCCCTACCGGCTCCAGAATGATATTATGCGAGAGCTTATTGATTTGCCTCAGCTGTTCCGCCACCAGAAAACGGTGTTCATCATTACAGATCACCGCCGGCTCTCTGGCATTAATTCCATCCAGGCGCACTACTGTTTCCTGCAGCATTGAACGCTGTCCATACAAACGAAGGAACTGTTTCGGATACAGCTCACGTGACATGGGCCATAAACGACTACCGGTCCCACCGGCCATAATCACAGGAAGTAGCATTTTGCAATCCTTATCATTAACGATTTTGTAAGCAGTAAAACGAAAAATAGTCCTTTGAAGTACGCTACCGCCCCTGGCTATCGCAACCAGAGCGCGTACGGCTTCGTTGTTTGTTGGTACTCTCGGTAAAACTTTCTGGCAAATCATCCTGTCCGTTAGGGGAAACGGCGGGGAGAATTAACGTCAGGAATTTTTTACGAAGGGCACGGCACCTGCTGTTAAGCAACAGCGAGAGGATGAAACAGGTTGTGGCGGCGATGTGACAAATTTCATTTAGAGACCACTAAAGCGTCGGTTAGATATACAAAAGATTAATGTTAACTTAACTATTGATAATTCACCAATATGTACCGTTTTTTGTCAGGCCTGATTAATGAACAAACGGCTGCGTCACAAAAATCGCCGCAGCCGTTCTTTTTTTAATCACGTCTAACCGATTACGACAGCATCTTTTTAATACTTTCGCGGAATTTTTGACCTTCTTTCAGATTACGAAGACCATAATTCACAAATGCTTTCATGTAGCCCATTTTCTTACCGCAGTCATAGCTTTCGCCCGTCATGAGCATCGCTTCAACCGGATGGGTTTTGTTCAGCGCCGCAATCGCATCGGTAAGCTGTATACGGTCCCATGCGCCTGGCTCGGTACGCTCAAGCTCTGGCCAGATATCCGCAGACAGCACATAACGCCCTACCGCCATGACGTCGGAGGCCAGCGTTTGAGGCTGATCGGGTTTTTCGATGAAGTCGACGATGCGCGCAACTTTACCTTCCGTATCCAGCGGCTCCTGAGTGGTAATCACGGAGTACTCGGAAAGGTCGCCTTCCATACGTTTAGCCAGAACCTGACTGCGGCCCGTTTCCTGGAAACGCGCCACCATAGCGGCAAGGTTGTAACGCAGAGGATCGGCGGAGGCATCATCCAGAATGATATCTGGCAGCACGACAACGAACGGATTATTACCGACGACAGGCTGAGCACACAGAATGGAGTGGCCCAGGCCCAGCGGTTGCGCCTGACGCACGTTCATGATGGTCACGCCCGGCGGGCAGATGGATTTCACTTCAGCCAGAAGTTGGCGCTTAACGCGTTGTTCAAGCAGCGCTTCGAGTTCGTAAGACGTGTCGAAGTGGTTTTCAACCGCGTTTTTAGAAGAGTGAGTGACGAGCACGATCTCTTTGATACCGGCGGCCACGATTTCGTCAACAATGTATTGAATCATTGGCTTATCGACGATAGGCAGCATCTCTTTCGGAATCGCTTTGGTGGCAGGCAACATATGCATGCCGAGGCCGGCAACCGGAATTACTGCTTTCAAATTAATCATTATCAATCCCACCTCAAAATGGTCGATGAATTATAGTCTTTTCGCGCCCCGACGCCAGCACGTTTTGTTAAGGAAGGTGCGAACAAGTTCCTGATATGAGATCATCATATTCATCCGGAGCGCATCCCAGAGGGACATCATGAGCCATCAACTCACCTTCGCCGATAGTGAATTCAGCACTAAGCGCCGTCAGACCCGAAAAGAGATTTTCCTCTCCCGCATGGAGCAGATTTTGCCATGGCAGAATATGACCGCTGTCATCGAGCCGTTTTATCCCAAGGCGGGCAATGGCCGACGGCCCTATCCGCTGGAGACCATGCTGCGTATTCACTGCATGCAGCATTGGTACAACCTGAGCGACGGTGCCATGGAAGATGCCCTGTACGAAATCGCCTCCATGCGCCTGTTTGCCCGATTATCCCTGGATAGCGCCCTGCCGGATCGCACCACCATCATGAATTTCCGCCACCTGCTCGAGCAGCATCAACTGGCCCGTCAATTGTTCAAGACCATCAATCGCTGGCTGGCCGAAGCAGGCGTCATGATGACCCAAGGCACTTTGGTGGATGCCACCATCATTGAGGCACCCAGCTCTACCAAGAACAAAGAGCAGCAACGCGATCCGGAGATGCATCAGACCAAGAAAGGCAATCAGTGGCACTTTGGCATGAAGGCCCACATTGGTGTCGATGCCAAGAGTGGCCTGACCCACAGCCTGGTCACCACCGCGGCCAACGAGCATGACCTCAATCAGCTGGGTAATCTGCTTCATGGAGAGGAGCAATTTGTCTCAGCCGATGCCGGCTACCAAGGAGCGCCACAGCGCGAGGAGCTGGCCGAGGTGGATGTGGACTGGCTGATCGCCGAGCGTCCCGGCAGGGTAAAAACCTTGAAGCAGCATCCGCGCAAGAACAAAACGGCCATCAACATCGAATACATGAAAGCCAGCATCCGTGCCAGGGTGGAGCACCCGTTTCGCATCATCAAGCGGCAGTTCGGCTTCGTGAAAGCCAGATACAAGGGGCTGCTGAAAAACGATAACCAACTGGCGATGTTATTCACCCTGGCCAACCTGTTTCGGGTGGACCAAATGATACGTCAGTGGGAGAGATCTCAGTAAAAACCGGAAATAACGCCAGAAATGGTGGAAAAAATAGCCTAAATAGGCTGATTCGATGTGTTTGCGGGAAAAAAATCGGCCCAGATCCGGGGTTTGAGGGCCAATGGAACGAAAACGTACGCTAAGAAGGTAATTCATTGTTTAAATTAAAATTTAATTCTCTCAGTTCCCCCTTCAAAATATCCTCCGGTAGCGTGAACGTATAATGCCCCAGCATATTGATATGCCCGTGCATCAGTGGGGATAACCGGACGATATCTTCACCCCCGGTTTCTTCTCCATTCCTGCGCATCCAGCTCAGGGCTTCCTGCATATAAAGTGTGTTCCACAGTACCACTGCGTTAGTGACGAGGCCCAGTGCACCCAGTTGATCTTCCTGACCTTCACGATAGCGCTTTCTGATCTCACCGCGCTGCCCGTAGCAGATCGCCCTCGCCACAGCATGGCGGCCTTCTCCCCGGTTTAGCTGCGTCAGGATCCGCCGACGATAATCTTCATCATCAATATAATTTAGAAGGTACAGCGTCTTGTTGACGCGCCCCACTTCCATGATCGCCTGTGCCAACCCTGATGGGCGCGAGCTTTTCAGCAAAGAGCGAATGAGTTCTGAAGCATGAATGGTACCCAGTTTCAGCGAACCGGCGGCTCGCATCATCTCATCCCACTGATACTCGGCTTTCGACAGATCGGCACAACCACGAGCCAGTTCGTCTAGTGCACCGTAATTTGCCGATTTATCCACCCGCCAGAATACTGCTTCACCGGCATCGGCAAGCCGAGGAGAAAACTGGTATCCCAGCAGCCAGAAGAGGCCAAAAATAATGTCGCTGGTACCGGCTGTGTCTGTCATGATCTCAACCGGATTCAGCCCTGTCTGCTGCTCCAGAAGGCCTTCCAGCACAAAAATGGAATCACGTAATGTGCCGGGAACAACGATGCCGTGGAATCCAGAATACTGATCAGAGACGAAGTTGTACCAGGTGATGCCACGTCCGGAACCAAAATATTTTCTGTTAGGTCCTGAATTGACGGTTTTCACCGGCGTGACAAAGCGCATGCCGTCAGCTGAAGCCACTTCGCCGCCACCCCAGCGGCCAGCAAGCTCCAGTGTGGACTGAAAATCAACCAGGCGGACATTGGCGCTGACCAGCGTTTCTGCCCGGAGGTAATTCTGTTTCACCCAACTGAGCCGGTGGCGCGTCAGCGCCGGTATATTGTGCTTTATCAGCGGTTCCAGCCCGATATTGCAAGCCTCAGCCATCAGGACCGCGCACAGGCTGATGTGCAGATCCTGCGCCCGGGCCCCGGATTCACTGACATGCGTAAACTCACGTGTAAAGCCCGTTCTGGCATCTATCTCAAGCAACAGTTCCGTCAAATCTACCGGCGGGAGTAGCTGCCTTACCCGACTGTTGAGACGATGCAACGATGGTGGCTCCTCCAGTTTCTCCAGGCTGCTGATAGTCAGGGAAGGATATTTACCGTCATGGCAGATATTAACCTCCGCATTTCCTTCAAAGCGAGATGCGACGGCTTTCCAGGTTTTATCCAGTTGGACCGCCAGCTGTTGCACGCCTTTATGTCCATCAGTGGGATGTCCCAGCGCCCGACAGATGGGGACCCGCTGAACCTGCCATTCTTCCCCCTGCAACAGCTTCTCGCGGGGATTTCCCCAGCGATCGCTGTTTTCGAGCCAGATGTCCCGTCGGCGTAGTGCATCCTGAAGGCGCTCCAGCAGACAAAGCGAGTAACCGGCACGCTGTATCCGGCCCTCCGCATCGTATACCAGGCGTTTCCAGGGGCCGGTAATAATATGTTCAGGCGCATCGTCCAGGATGCGCTTTTTCGAGCCGTTCAGTTCGGTCAGATAATGAATGGCGGACAGCGTATGTTCTCCGGCTGGCGCTGCCTGGAAATGCAGGTCGCGCAATACCGCCGGAAGAAAACGCTTTACCCGCCCGTACTGTTCCACCATTTCGTCATGGAAATTGTTGTTCTGAGGCCGGGCCAGCTCATTTACCTTGCTGACGGATTCTGCCAGCCTACTTTTCGGTATGCTGCTGAATATGGTCTCCCTCAGTTCAGCATCGTCAGCCTGCTCAGCTAGCAACAATGAACATGCCTGCGCCAGCAGTAGCGCAGCACGGTCAAGATCTTTCAGCGTCCTGAGCCGTTTTTTCTGCCCCGTTTTCTTCGCCGCACGAGTGATATCCAGTATAAGCATATCGAGCACATCAACGGCTTCATCCAGCGCCGCAGTCTCCTGTGCTTTAACGAATGCGGTGAGTACGGCCAGCTTTCTCTGCTGTGGCATTCGCGCGATATATTTTACCGACGCCATGCCTGCGTAACGGGCCAGATTACGTAGTTGTATAGCGGGCAGACCGGTAAAACTCAGTCGGGAAAACTCCAGGTTTCGCAGCCGGATATACCGCTCCAGCGCTTCGGTAAATGCCGGACCGCTGACGGTGACAGGTCCCTTTTTCAGTTGCTCCAGCGGTGAAATTCGCTGCCCCTCAGGAATGTCCAGCAGCTCAGTCACGCGGGCGGTCTGCCAGCTGTCCGGCAACGCGGCCAGTTTCTTCCAAAGTTGCTGATTTGCCCGTTCACGTATTTCACTGACGAGACGTACAAGTGTGGTTGCTCCGGGCAGCAGGACCTTATTCTGAAGCAACCAGGCGGTGGCAAAATCAAACATCAGGCCGGGTCGCTCATTACTGAGCCATGCACGGGTGTACAGCAGGCGCTTCAGGCGGAAAGACCAGGGGAAATCGCCAAATTCATGGTAACCGTAATATTCCTTAATCAGCGCAGTATGCTCTCTGAGGGTGGTATCCCGTTCTGCGTAGCGGGAAAGGACTTCCGGACGGCGGATATTAAGCTGCACCGCGACAAATTGCTGAACACCCGGCAGAACCCGGGTTAAATCTGTCAGAAAGGTGCCCAGAAAACGGGCGGTGGTGAGCTGAAGCGCAATTCCCAGCCGGTTATGCCTTCCCCGTCGCTGGTTAATGAAGGCAAGATCTCGCTCATCAAGATGAAAATAGCGCGCCAGCTGCACGTCATTGGGTTCTGCAACATAGCGACCATAATTCAGTTCCTGCTCAGTGGTCAGAAAATCGACGGGCATATAGGCCTTCCTGCCTGACGGTTATATATTAACAATTTCGCAACCGTCCGAAATGTTATAAATTCTCGAACACACTAAAATGGTGTTGTCTAGGTGTCTATTAAATCGATTTTTTGTTATAACAGACACCCACTGTCCGATATTTGATTTAGGATACATTTTTATGCGACTTTTTGGTTACGCACGGGTATCAACAAGCCAGCAGTCCCTCGATATTCAGATCAAGGGGCTTAAAGAGGCGGGGGTGAAAGCCAGTCGCATATTTACCGACAAAGCATCCGGCAGTTCTACCGACAGGAAAGGACTGGATCTGCTGCGAATGAAGGTGGAGGAAGGTGACGTCATCCTGGTGAAGAAACTCGACCGGCTTGGCCGCGACACTGCCGATATGATCCAACTGATAAAAGAATTCGACGCTCAGGGAGTCGCGGTCCGATTCATAGACGACGGGATCAGCACCGACGGTGAAATGGGGAAAATGGTTGTGACCATTCTTTCAGCTGTAGCCCAGGCCGAACGCAGGAGGATTCTGGAGCGTACGAACGAAGGACGGCAGGAGGCCAGGCTGAAAGGTATCCGGTTTGGCCGAAAGCGCATCATCGACAGAAATAGTGTACTGGCACTTCATCAGCAGGGAACTGGTGCAACAGATATTGCCCGCCGGCTCAGTATTGCCCGTTCCACTGTTTATAAAATTCTGGAAGATGAGAGCCGGGTTAATCTGAGCAAAATTTGAGGACGAACATGAGTGATGTAAAGGCATTCAACAATTGCATGAGTGTGTTCTGGCGACAGCATGAAGCCGAATTCTCTCGCTTTCTGACATCGAAGACAGGTGATAGCGAAAAAGCAGCAGACCCGGAGAAGACGAAGGTGATTATCGTGACGCTTGCCGAAACGACACCTGTACTGGAAGCCGCTAACCTGCAGCAGGATCTACGCCGAGCTGGCATCGAGCCGTGGGCATGGGTCGTTAATAACAGCCTGGCAGCTGCTCAACCGTCTTCGCCTTTCCTGAAGATCAGGGCGAACCGCGAGCTGCCTCTCATCTCTGATGTGGAAGAGCAGTATGCAAAGCGTATTGCATTAACAGCGCTACAGAGCGAAGAGCCGGTTGGTATTGACCTGCTGGAAGAAATGGCGAAGTAATAATGAAGGGGGCAAATGCCCCCTTCGTCTTTATTTCAGTCTTTTACCTGAATCATCAACGACTTTTTCACCGTCTTCCTTGGTGAAAGCCGCTTTCTGGGCATCTGGAAGGATATCGAGAACAACCTCTGAAGGACGGCAAAGTTTAGTTCCCAGTGGCGTCACTACGATCGGACGGTTGATCAGAATCGGATGCTGTAGCATAAAGTCGATGAGCTGGTCGTCAGTAAATTTATCTTCTGCAAGACCCAGTTCCTCATACGGCTCGACGTTCTTACGCAGCAAAGCCCGGACGGAAATGCCCATATCCGCAATGAGTTTGAGCAGCTCATCGCGTGAAGGTGGAGTCTCAAGGTAAAGAATAACGGTCGGCTCGATACCGCTGTTGCGGATCATCTCCAGCGTATTACGCGACGTGCCGCAGGCTGGGTTGTGATAAATGGTGATGTTGCTCATATCAGTATCTCATTACAAAGTGAAAGAGAGACGTAGCGCCAGCGCGGCCAGCGTTACAAACAGCACAGGCAGAGTCATGACGATCCCGGTGCGGAAATAGTATCCCCATGTGATGGTCATGTTCTTCTGTGAAAGGACATGCAGCCAGAGCAACGTTGCCAGGCTACCAATAGGTGTAATTTTCGGTCCAAGATCGCAGCCAATCACGTTGGCAAAAATCATCGCCTCTTTGATAACGCCTGTTGCAGTGCTGCCATCAATAGAGAGAGCACCAACCAGCACGGTAGGCATATTGTTCATGATGGAAGAGAGGAAAGCCGTCAGGAAGCCAGTACCAAACGTCGCGGCCCAAAGTCCTTTATCTGCCAGCACGTTCAACACACCGGAGAGGTATTCTGTTAGTCCGGCATTACGCAGACCATAGACCACCAGATACATTCCCAGAGAGAATATGACGATCTGCCATGGCGCACCGCGAAGCACTTTGCCAGTGTTAATGGCATGGCCTCGCTTCGCCACCGCAAACAGAATGACAGCCCCTACAGCAGCAATCGCACTGACCGGGATACCCAACGGCTCAAGGACGAAAAAGCCAACCAGAAGAAGGATCAACACTATCCAGCCGGTTCTGAAGGTTGCCAGATCTTTAATCGCTTTTGCCGGTGCTTTCAGGAGAGCCAGGTCGTAAGTTGGCGGAATATCTTTGCGGAAGAACAGATGCAGCATCACCAGCGTGGCGATAATGGCTGCGATATCCACCGGCACCATTACCGACGCATACTCAGTGAAACCCAGCCCAAAGAAGTCTGCAGAAACGATGTTAACCAGGTTGGACACGATAAGCGGCAGACTGGCCGTATCGGCAATAAACCCGGCGGCCATGACAAATGCCAGCGTAGTGCCTTTGCTGAAACCTAATGCAAGCAGCATGGCGATAACAATTGGCGTCAGAATCAATGCCGCACCATCGTTGGCAAACAGTGCCGCCACCGCTGCGCCGAGCAAAACGATATAGGTAAACAGCAAACGCCCGCGACCGTTACCCCAACGTGAAACGTGCAGCGCCGCCCATTCGAAAAAGCCCGATTCATCGAGCAGAAGGCTGATAATAATCACGGCAATAAAGGTCGCCGTCGCATTCCAGACAATATTCCACACTACAGGGATATCACCAAAATGGACTACGCCAGAGATCAGCGCCAGTACCGCGCCCAGCGTCGCACTCCAGCCGATCCCTAATCCCTTCGGTTGCCAGATAACCAAAACGATGGTCAGGACAAAAATAGCGCCTGCCAGTAACATAAATCCTCCAGACAGGACGGCTTTGCCGCCCTGTATATACAAAAAAATTAAACAACCAGCTCTCTGAGTTTCTCGATGCCAGTGGGCTCTGCAGCCATTACCGGTACTAACGCTATGCGGCTTGCATGCTGGTTTTTCACAACCTCGATTTGAGGACGCTCTTGTAGGGCGCGCTGGCAAAGCAGCGGCGATTGCGTCTGTGCAATCGAAAGGCTGTTATTGATAATCCAGCCCCAGGGATGAATCCCCGCACGTTCAAGATCGGACTGCAGGTTTGCCGCTTCCAGTACAGGTGTGGTTTCAGGCAGAGTGACCAGCAAAACTTTGGTACGTTCCTGGTCCTGAAGCTGCATCATCGGAGTGGTAAAATGACCTTTATCCCCCATCTTCCTGGCAATCTCACGGTGATAAGCCCCGGTAGCATCAAGCAGTAATAGCGTATGCCCGGTAGGTGCCGTATCCATGACCACAAACCGTTTGCCAGCTTCACGAATTACGCGTGAAAACGCCTGGAACACCGCAATCTCTTCTGTGCAAGGAGAACGTAAATCCTCTTCGAGCAGCCGTTTCCCAGCCTCATCCAGATCCCTGCCTTTCGTCTCAAGAACATGCTGACGATAGCGTTCAGTTTCATCGTGAGGGTTGATTCGGCTGACCTGCAGATTTTTGAGGCTGCCATTGAGCGTTGTACTGAGATGTGCAGCAGGATCTGAGGTGGTGAGATGCACATCAAAACCCTTATCCGCCAGACTGACGGCGATAGCCGCAGCCATTGTGGTTTTGCCCACACCACCTTTGCCCATCAGCATAATCAAACCGTGTTCACTGCGGGCGATATCATCAACCAGGACAGACAACGACATATTCTCTGGCTTGTTCTGTGGGCTTTGTTCAGGAAGCGATGTTATCTCAGCGTGTTCGTTGAGCAGGCCTTTCAATGCGGATACACCAACCATGTTCAGCGGCTGCAGGTATAAGTTGTCTGTCGGCAAATCAGATAACCCGGCAGGAAGATTTGCCAGCGCCTCTTGCTCCCGTTGCCATATTGCAGCGGCCAGTGCATCACGTTCTGCTTCGCTCGCAGGCAGGACACCGTTAATGACTAAATACTGATTTTTAAGGCCAATAGCTGATAATTCGTCATGAGTACGAGCGACTTCCTGCAGTGTTGATTTTTGCAATCGCGCGACCAGCACAAGGCGAGTTCGTTCAGGATCGGATAATGCCTCAACCGCATGAGCATATTGCTCGCGTTGTTTTTCCAGCCCAGCCATTGGACCAAGACAGGAAGCACCATCCGGGTTACTTTCGATGAAGCTGCTCCAGGCTCCGGGAAGCTGAAGAAGGCGAATAGTGTGGCCAGTTGGGGCAGTATCAAAAATGATGTGATCAAAGCGGGTCAGCAGAGAAGCGTCAGTCAGTAAGCCAGTAAACTCGTCGAATGCAGCGATCTCTGTCGTACAAGCTCCTGAAAGCTGTTCACTGATGCTGTTAACAACGTCATCAGGCAAAAGACCTTTAATAGGGTCAACGATTCTGGCGCGGTATTGCTGGGCGGCGTCCTGCGGGTCAATCTCCAGAGCCGAAAGACCAGACACAGCAGTCACGGGCTGGATAGTGTTACCGATAGTCTGATCGAATACCTGACCGACATTGGAAGCCGGGTCGGTACTGACAAGCAGAACACGCTTTCCCAGTTCAGCCAGACGTATAGCCGTTGCGCAGGAAATCGAAGTTTTGCCTACACCTCCCTTACCGGTGAAAAACAGGTAAGACGGGATATTCTCTAAGAATTTCATATGTCCTCCTGACATACTCAACAACAGGAAGTTTTACCACCACAGCAACTGGTGGAAGCTAAACCCACCTTTTCCAGCGGTATACCAAACCAGCGAGCCAGTTCAGCGCGTTTTGGGTATCGCCCGGCCATCACCGTTTCACCATCAAGCAACAGCAGCGGAAGCCCTTCAGCTCCAGAAGCCTCAAGGAATGCTTTCGCTTTTTCGTTCTCAACGAAGCTCATAGGCTGCTGCGCCAGGTTATAACGTTCGATCTGAACCCCACGCCCTTTCAGCCATTGCACATCAGCAGAAAAATTGACCAAAACCTGATCGACATCTGAACCACAAACGCCGGTACTGCAGCACATCGCCGGATCAAACACCGTTAACATTTTCATCTTTAACACCTCATATTCGTAAAAACATATATGTACAGGCAAAATTTTTAGATACAAACAGCCTTACCGCTGCCAGAGCAGTTGGCCGATGCCAGCTTACGGGCGATGGCCTGTACGTCGTCCTGTTGACTTAACCAGGCCTGCTCAATCACCAGGGCAGCCCAGGAAGGAATATGCGGGGATAAGCGATAATGAACCCATTTCCCCTGCTTGCGATCCAGCAACAGGCCACTTTCCCGAAGCATCGCCAGATGGCGGGAGGTCTTGGGTTGTGATTGTTCCAGCGCTGTGCAGAGATCGCATACGCACAGCTCCCCCATCTCCCTGAGCAGTAGCACGATACCCAGGCGGGTTTCATCAGATAGTATTTTGAAAAGTTGTAGGGATGCAATTTCTGGCATTATGTACTCCTGCTATGAATGGGTATTGTCTCTCCACCAAAACAAGAAGTCAAAATCATATGTGTTTTCTCGCATGTGAGTGCAGGTGTCACTATGCGGTTGAAAAACGACCTGATGTGCGATCGTTACGTTAGTTGGGTAGGTAAAAAAGTCATTTGAGGCTAAAACATTGCTTAGTGCGGGCTTTCAGTTCATAGAGAAGAATGAATAATATCAATTATAACAATTGGTTATTTCCTTAGCGTACGTTTTCGTTCCATTGGCCCTCAGACCCCATTAACAGCGTATACCCGCAAACCCATATCCAGCTGTGCATTATCCATATGCTGCGTAACAGCTTGAAATACGTATCATGGAAAGATTACAAGGCGGTCACTCAGGATTTAAAAGCCGTTTATCAGTCACCTACTGAAGAGGCAGCCTTGATGGCCTTGGATCAATTCGCCCAAACATGGGATGACAAGTACCCACAGATCAGCAAAAGCTGGCGTACACACTGGGAGAATCTAAATACCTTCTTTGCTTATCCAGCCGAGATACGCAAAGCCATCTATACCACCAATGCGATCGAATCATTAAACAGCGTAATACGTCAGGCGATCAAAAAGCGTAAAGTCTTTCCAACGGATGATTCTGTACGTAAAGTGATTTACCTGGCCATTGATGCAGCATCTAAAAAGTGGAATATGCCGATTCGCGACTGGCGTTTAGCCATGAGCCGCTTTATTATTGAATTCGGTGACCGCTTAAGCAATCACCTTTAAATTGATGAAAAGCAATTACACAAAATTATTTACAGGCTCCAAAATATTTATGCAAAAAAGCCGTTTTTTAATGACTGCAATAATATTTAGAGGCTCTTAAAATCAAGATTTACTAAAATCTTTTAAAATATTTTCTAGTAAATATCTTTTGCCAATTTTATTTAAATTGACTGCTAAAATTTGTACATCATAAAAAGAGTCTTGCATAATAAGACAACGATACTCATTCATTTGATGCGTTAAACGATTTACAAGGTCTTCTGGACAGTGTTCGACTAATTTTTTAAAGGCTAGATAAGACTCTTCAAATTTTCCAAGTTTGTATGCATTTAAGCACCATTCATATAGTGACCAAAATTTATAAATATCTTTTTTTAAAAATAAACGATTACCTTCTGGCATTTTTATTTCACTAGCTTGTTTGGCAAAACAGTAAGCCAATTCAGGATGATGATCCCAACTATGTCGTCTAGCCGAATGATACCAACACTCTGCCCTTTGTGGGTCATAAGCTATCCCCATCTGCCAATACGATAGTGCGTCTTTATAATTTTTTTCACTTTCATAAAGTAAGCCTAATTGTTCAAAACTACAGTATTTCTCATCATACCAACCCGTATCTAATTCAGCCCGCTTTAGATACCATTCAATTGCTTTATTAATCTGTCCAGCATCTTTATATGATTGTGCACAATAGAATGCATAACGTGGCAATAAATCTGGATCATCACCAGCGATATAAGCTATTTCAAGGATTTTGGCATCTTTTAAGTATTTGTCTTTATCTAAACTCCGGTTACCCTTTCGACCTGAGATAACGACATAATCGCCTTGAACTTCCCCTACCTCTTGTTCATTTTTATTTTCTAAATATTCATGTAAAACACCACGCCAATGATACTGATCATTATTTTTAATAATGAGTTTTCTTAAATATTTTACAGAGAGATCTTCATTGGAAAGTTGAAAATAATAAGCATCTTTCTGTAAAGCCGGTAGACTTAACTCACCTATTAAAGAATCATCTGCATCAAAAATAAGAATGTAATCACTTTTTCCAAGACAAGCTTTTAAAGCAATATTACGGTTATAACTAAAATTTTGCCAAGCTTCATAAATTATCTCACCTTGAATATTTTTCGCTTTAAAAAAGTTTTCGATAATCTCTGGTGTACGATCACTAGATCCAGTATCTGAGATTACCCAGTAATCCAACTTAAAATGTTGACATATATTTTCTAATGTTTGTTCAATGATATGACTTTCATCTTTTACAATCATATTTAAGCAAAGTGTCATATTTTTTCTCTTTGATTCTATTTACATACTTCTATATGAAAGAAACCTTGCATTGCAAGGCTTCTTGAAGGATTTCTTTTAAGAATAAGAATACTTAAATACTAGAATTAGAAATTCACTTTCCAACCAATATTTCCAATGAAATCGCTATAGTTATTACTACCCATCTGATATGAAAGATTAAACAATGCATAACTGTTTTTGCTTGTTTGTCCTTCAACACCAAATTTAATTTCACCCAAATTTGAGTTACCAGAAATACCATAGTAACTATTATCTAACTTCACAAGTTTGTCTTCAGAATTATAAATCCAATTTAATGCGACGTATGGGCGATAGTTTGAGCTCGCTGCAATATCTGTAGGGACCACAAGAAAGGCTTTTGCACCAAGACGAGTTTGAATATTGCCCTTGCCTTTATCAATTAGCGTACCTGTAGATTTCTCTTTAAATGAATTTAATTGAACATCTTGGTAAATAAATTGACCTTGCGGTTGAATCCAATAACTAACGCCTTCACTTTGTCCAAATTTATAACTAGAACCAGCTTCTATTGAGGCAGTAATCCCTGAAGAGTCATATTTTTCTGTTCCAAAATCTTGTCCAGATACTTCATTTTTAAACTTACTCCACATTGCCCATGTATCTAGATATGCACCAGTTTTTTCAGTCGGATTTTCAAACCAGGTTCCATACAAACCAAAGCCATAACCATCTATTTTTGAAGATGATTTATAATTTGTAATAGATGATTTGGAATCACTCCGTGCATTACCATAAGCAGCCATTAATCCGACATTATATTCATCTTTTTCGCCAAATTTTGCCAAACCTAAACCTACATGTAAAAGATAATGATGACCATCGGTATCAATCTGTCCAGATTTATCTTCAAATTCATTATAGCCCCCTACAGCTCTTAACCAAAGTTGACCAACATCATCTTTATTCATATTGGTGTATTCACTTGCACCAATACGATCTTCTAAACGATGGACAAATAAGTTATTAGCAATATTGGCATTAAAAGTATAACTACCAACCTCTGGGCGAATGACTGGTTGATATGGACCTGTAGGACCTGTTGCACCTTTCATATTGAAACTTTCAAGATACCAGTCACCATCTGCATGTTTATTTAAAAGATATTCGTAACCACCTTTAACAACACGACGTTGTAAAAGAAATTCACCATTGGATGCTCCATCGATGTCATACATCAAAATGGATTCTTTTCCAGTTGGATCAACCAGATTTAAGTTATTGACCCAAACCCAATCAATACCTTTATCGATCACATTGCCCGTAATTTTGACATTATCTGTATATGATTTACCGTCTACACCTAAATCACCACTCTGTCCAAGACCCGTTAAATAAGAGTCCATTAGCCAAGTATTATTTCCAGTTGTATAGTCGCCAGTAATGGTTAATTTATCTCCAGCCACACCATTAGCCAGATCAATTTGAGAGTTGGATGCAACAACGTTTCCTTTTAAGTTAAAAGCAGATTGTGTATTTATAAGTAAATTACTGCGATTCACATCATGAGCAACTAGTTGTGAATTTATTAAATTTAGTGTTGTAAAGTTTGCTTGAGTACTATTTCCATTCGCTTCTAATTGCCATGTAGCATTATTTTTTAAATTAAGGTTTAAAGTAGAGCTGTCTGTTTTATTTACAAGTCCCTGCATATATCCGTTTTCAAAATTATAATTGACTTGGCTTGGCGTTGTACTTGCTCCTTGAACATTAATCAAATATGCATTATTTCCTGTATTAGAGATCAGTGAAGTGTTATCACCTCTAGCAGAGAAAATATAGTTTTTCTGGTTTGTTCCTACAGTAATTAAACTTGCCGTATTTGTGGCTGTTTTATTGATGACTAAATTATTAAATGTTGTTGTCGTCTGATCTGTGGCCTGACTTGAATTACCACTAATACTAATAGCCTCTTTGCCTGCTTTGATTTCGGTACTAGAAGTCTCCGAGTTAGCATCTAATAAAGCGCCCTGCCAAATAATATCAATTGCTGAATCATTAACTGCTTTTGTCGTATCAATTACCATTTTTCCTTTAGAATACAAACGACCCTCGCCTGTACCAACTGATGCTGTTTTCCCTAGACGAATGGCATTTGCACGAGTAGATGTGCTCTCAATACTGATATTACTGTTGTTTAAATGAACTTCTGGTACTACACCACCTTGCTCCGAACCCGAAATATAAATTCCTATTGCATCATTTTTTTGATTTTTAATATCAATGTTTAAATCTTTATTCACCTCTACATAACCAGCACTACCATTACCAGAAGATTGTGGTGCTCCTTGAATTGCACGAATACCGACAACTAACGGATAATCTGATAACAAAAAGGATGGGTTATTATTTGCACTCATTTTAATATTTAAATTGTCAAAGATAGCCTTTGATCTTATTCCGTTAAAAGGTGCAGTTTCTCCAGAGCTGACACTTGAACCAGCAACTACACCATAATGTTCAAATCGTTCACCAAATGTTGATCCCCTAGGTAGGTCTAACATAGTGAGATTCAACGTACCAATGGTTGATGTACCTCCATGCGATACTCCCAATCCTACTTTTGCAATACTATCTCCGTTTGGATTGCTACTATTCGCATCTAAATTTGCAATTGTAAGATTGAGTGTTTTTCCAGCGGCATTAAAAGAAGATGTAAAGTTAGGTGCAGTACCATAGACTGAAATCCCCCCCGATCCCTTAAGTGTTGTGGTTAAATCATTGGTCAGCGTTATGCTTCTGTTGGCTTTTTGGCTATAAACTAAAAACCCAGTATTCCAAATACTTGTATTTCCTATTTCAGGTAAAATGCTGGATACTTCACAGTTAATATTTGCTCCAGTATTATTTGCATTATTCACTGTAACTGAGCCATTTGATCCTTGAGTACACTCTACGGCTAAACTCGAAGATGAAATCAGAACACCACCAATCAATAAAGCCGTTTTCGATGATGATTTCCCTTTTCGCCCAAGCTCTGAACATACAATCCATTGGCCCAATGAATTATTCCATATTAATTTAAAGATTTTATTCATACTAACCTCACTCTATTGTAAAAAAATAATACACAAGTCACAAAATTATATATTAAAAATGCAAAAATAGTACGATTAATGTACTACACATAACCCTAAAAGGTAAGCGTCCGCTGAACCCCATGCCTATTTTTTAATTCGGTTCAGGTTTCCAGCAGTGTGGCAGCAATTCTTCAATTTGGGTCACTTTGTGTGTCGGCAGCCTTTTCAGCACATCACTTAAATAGGCATACGGATCCAAGCCATTCAGCTTTGCTGACTGGATTAACGTCATGATGTTTGCCGCTCGCTGACCACTGCGCAGCGAACCTGCAAACAGCCAGTTCTTGCGCCCCAACGCCCAGGGACGCATCTGATTGTCGGGTAGTCAGACGCAGTTACGGGGTTCAAGGTCCAATGATGTAAAAAACCACGCTAAGAGGTTAATTCATTGTTTGTATTGAAATTTAATGGTCTTAACTCGCCCTTCAGAATATCTTCCGGTAACGAAAACGTATAATGCCCCAGCAGGCACTGTTGCAAATAGTCGGTGGTGATAAACTTATCATCCCCTTTTGCTGATGGAGCTGCACATGAACCCATTCAAAGGCCGGCATTTTCAGCGTGACATCATTCTGTGGGCCGTACGCTGGTACTGCAAATACGGCATCAGTTACCGTGAGCTGCAGGAGATGCTGGCTGAACGCGGAGTGAATGTCGATCACTCCACGATTTACCGCTGGGTTCAGCGTTATGCGCCTGAAATGGAAAAACGGCTGCGCTGGTACTGGCGTAACCCTTCCGATCTTTGCCCGTGGCACATGGATGAAACCTACGTGAAGGTCAATGGCCGCTGGGCGTATCTGTACCGGGCCGTCGACAGCCGGGGCCGCACTGTCGATTTTTATCTCTCCTCCCGTCGTAACAGCAAAGCTGCATACCGGTTTCTGGGTAAAATCCTCAACAACGTGAAGAAGTGGCAGATCCCGCGATTCATCAACACGGATAAAGCGCCCGCCTATGGTCGCGCGCTTGCTCTGCTCAAACGCGAAGGCCGGTGCCCGTCTGACGTTGAACACCGACAGATTAAGTACCGGAACAACGTGATTGAATGCGATCATGGCAAACTGAAACGGATAATCGGCGCCACGCTGGGATTTAAATCCATGAAGACGGCTTACGCCACCATCAAAGGTATTGAGGTGATGCGTGCATTACGCAAAGGCCAGGCCTCAGCATTTTATTATGGTGATCCCCTGGGCGAAATGCGCCTGGTAAGCAGAGTTTTTGAAATGTAAGGCCTTTGAATAAGACAAAAGGCTGCCTCATCGCTAACTTTGCAACAGTGCCCAATAATTTTCGATATCCAAACTGACCCCTATTGAACAATCACACAAGCCAACCAGCTAGGACGGGTAGACATTTTCTTGTGTGTTGTAACTACTTACTCAAAGCACGTTTATCTTCCCTCGATTTTACAGCACTACTAATTGTCCCTCGACTACAGGCCATAATTTTCTGAACCTGGCTCCAAGAACTACCGCTATCGAGCAACCGATTAATTGCATCGTATCGAGCCTGATTGACCTGACGCCCCTTATATTTTCCCTCCTTTTGAGCTTTATTAATCCCCTGCCTTTGACGTTCCCGGCGTTGTTCATAATCACGACGAGCCACAGCAGCCAGCATATCAAGCAACATATCGTTGATTGCAGCAAACATGCGACTATCAAAATCATGGCTCGCTGAAGCAATCCAGGTTGTCGGTACGTTGATGGCCATCACTCGAATATCCTTCTGGCGAATCAACTTCTTCAGGCTGTTCCAGTCTTCACCAGTTAAGCGTGAAAGCCGATCAACATCTTCAATGAGGAGAATATCGTTCTGTCGGCAGTCGTTCAGCAGTCTGAATAATTCCGGTCGGTCGAGCCGCGAACCAGATTCATTCTCGATGTAGTAATTGCAGATGTTAAGGCCACGCTCATCAGCAAAGCTATCGATCGCAGCGAGTGCGCGAGAAGCGTCTTGTTCAGATGTTGAGGCGCGTAAATAAGCCCGGACAAAGCTTTGCGGTACGGTATGAGTCACAATGTCGAACCAGTTCAATTTAGGTTATTAAAGCATAACCATATAGTACCTGTTTCGCATGGTATTTTAAAGGCATACTCAAACAGAACCAAAGAAGAGCACCTTCTGTGACATTGTCACCATCAAACAAGCATAAAGACAAAGTAAAGATTACATAAAGACACCACAGGATTTACCCTATAAAGCATATGTAAAGACATACTACGCTTTACGATGTAAATTCGACGTAAAGACACAACTATCTTTACTGCCGCTTTACGTTATAAAGAGTATGGGTTATAAAGACAACATAAAGACATTGAGGTCTTTACATGAGAAAGGCAACGTAAAGACACCATATTATTTACAACGTAAAGACAAAGGACATTGATATGGGCAAAATTTTACTGGTGGTTTCGGATAAGGGTGGGGTAGGGAAGAGCACCTACGTTGCAAATACAGCATCAATGCTGGTTAACAGATCCAAATCGGTGATCATCCTGAAAACCGATAAGAACAACGACCTGTTGAGCTGGAATGAGAAACGCCAGGGGCATGGTCTTCCCATCGTTACGGTGTACGAGGCATACGGTAACGTAAGTAAGGAAATAAAACGCCTGAGCAAGCTGTGTGACGTTCTGATTGTTGACTGCCCAGGACACGACAGCCTGGAGTTCCGTAGCGCACTGACAGTATCAGATACCATGATAACGCTCGTTAAGGCTTCTTCAGACTTCGAAAGTGAAACGCTGACCAGCGTAACCGAAAAAGTCCGTATGGCTCAGAAATCAAACTCAGCACTGCAACCCTGGGTATTACTGACCAGAATAAACCCGAGTAAACCACGACACATAAAAGCCGCGATTGAACTGGATAAATTATTACGTTCAGACAGTGTCTGGATACAGCCACTGAAAACGCGTATGTCAGAGCTGGATGTGTTTGAAAGCGCCTGTAATGAAGGGGCAGGGGTGCACGATGTGAGCCGAGCATCCAGCCTGACAAAAGCGAAAGCACAGATAGAATTATTGGCTCAGGAAATCGGGATTATTTAGTTATTTCAAGGCAATAAAATACAATTTACATTGTAAAGACAACATAAAGACGATATTGTATTTACACGTATTAAGTACATGAGGATTGTTATATGGCTTTAAAACTCAAAACACCTGTTGTTCCGGCAACAGAAGAACAGGCAACAAATGCAGAAACCGCCCGCTTTATCTCAGGCGCTAACAGGAAGCCAACGACAGGTAAAGCAAAGCTGGTGAACTTCCGGCTTTCAGAAACCTTTGACGATATCCTTGAGGCTGAAGCAACCAGAACGGGGCAGAGCAGAACGACCGTTCTTAAAGCAGCGCTGGCCGCATTCGATAACCTGGACGAAAACCAGAAAAATCACTGGTTACTGGAATCTGCAAAAATTTAACCATAAAGCAATGATGTTGACCTATGCCGCATTTAACTGAACTGATCATCTACCCGTACTGAAGGACGGGTAGGAAGCGTTATAGCGCGATTAGTCGTTATTTTTCTTGCGAATCGAATAATCTTTAGCAAGAAACCCAGCTGTACTACCCGGATTAATTACTGAAGGTCTCACCCAGACTATTTTATCACTCAATCGCCTCAAGTGACCGCGTCGTAAATGAGTGCGACGTAATGAGGTTTCATTCCCGCCTACACCTGCGCCTTTCGTTGAGATGATCCGTTCTTCTGAAATTTGAAGAATCTTATATTCAAATTTTGGTTTTGGCTGGGGCTTCAATTTCTTCCGCGCTGAAGGGGGTAATTTATTTGTAACAGCAGAGGGAACACTAGCGTTCTCAATAATTACGTTGGCACAATTCAATAAGCTACAAGCACCAATGTACGCAAAAACCTCATCTCGCGTATTAAGCATTATATCCGAAAAGAGCTTTTCACGGCTTCCAAGAGCAGATTGCATTTGTGCAGCAAATTCAGGTAAAGCAATGAATGGTTCTGCAAAAAACTGACGGGGGTTTTTAGACTTAATCTTACCAGCCATCATTAGCTGTTCGTGAGCAATTCTCGTTGCAGGTAATATATTGCTCTTGCTGTCTTTAACATTTTGCACCTTATTATTAAAAGGGATAAATGAGCCTCCAGTAGATGCAATCCAAAGTTGTTCATCGTCAGAGTAGTAGATAGAAAAGACTAACACACCACCTTCTGGATGGTCATTTAGAAGCCTGTCAATATTATGAACCGGGCACAAATGCTTATATTCAACACTGTACTCGATGCACAGCGCTATGCGTTTTGTAGAAAGACTTACTGGAAAATCTCTGTATTGTTCCAAAGGCGTTTCTTTAACCCAGGGAATTTCAAAAGCTACAACGGGGTAGGGAAGCCTAGCGAGATCTAAATGAGTCTGAGTGAAGTTTTCAGAATCAACAAAGTCAGCACAATTTGGTAGAATGAATTTAGTGCTATCAGAAAGTAGCGTGATGATATTTCTGAGCACATGAGATGAATAGGGATGGGTTGTTAAAATATTCCGTTCAATACCAGTTAAATCTTTTATAGCATCCTGCGTATAATTCAAAATAACAACATCGTCTTTCATATCTTTCAACCTTTGTTAAATAGTTTTCAACTTTATGGTTTCAATCTCATTTATACAAAGAAACCAAACGTTCATCTTTTAGAAGGTCTGCAAAATTACTGATTACAAAAAACTCTAATATTTCATCACAAAGTAATGATAAGTCTAACGTATCTTCTAAGCTGATAACCATCACGGTTTTTCTCTCTTGCGTATCGAAGATAACTAAAGGTAAAGTGATACTGTTAATCGATTCAAACTCTTTGAAAAATGCTTCAGAACCATATTCACTGGCAGGGAAAAGAATTTCGCTTAATCGGACACCATAAAAAACGTGATAGTTTTCTTTAAGATTATCCTTTAAAATATTAACAGCCTTTGTATATTTATCGTTAATAAATTCTTTTACTCTAAATTCCATAATTCCCCCAACAAGAACCGACTGTAGGTCACCGGGCAAACGTAGCGGAATGGCGTCGCAGACGTCATTTTGCGGCGTTTGCCCTATCCTGCATCACAGTGAAAAACACAACCCCATCATACATAAATTTAAGTGTGGTAAACCGGCTAGGCAAGGCAAAGAACGGGCTATCACGGTTATTCATGCTCAGTGTCCGTGTGCGCCTCTGTAGCATCAGGAACAAGAAGACGATACCAGGGCGTCCTTTTGTTCATCAGCTCTACTAGCGGAGCGGATAACAAACTCAAACCCCACACGCCGCCAATCACAGGGATAGTAAAATTTTGCGCTGTCCAGAACTGGTGCTCAAGATGGAACCAGGTTACGACACAAATCAATCCACCTACCCAGAATATCACAGTGCTGAATGCGCCCAGGATCGCCAGCGTAATGACTGAAATCAGGTGCAGTGTTCCCGCTGTTAGAAGACGAAGATAAAACCAACTCCACTTAATGTACTTCAGAAGCGGGTTCCCGGTTTTCTCCTTTAAGTGTCTTTTTCGCTCACTGGCTATTTCTCGTTTTAATCGATTGCGATCTGCACCTTGAGGAAATTCGTAGATCTTAGCCATAGTTCACCTCATTTTTTCTTTGGTGGTACTTTCTTATCGAATTCTTGAAGGAAAAGTTTATCTTCATCACTTAAACAATTTTGGTCGCTATCTTCGTTCCCTGAAAACTCCTCCTCATCAACTACAAAATCGAACTGTAACTTGCTAACTTTGCGTCCTTCTTTTTCGAAAACGGAAACACTAATTAATGATATTTCTGTTTTTTTCTTTATCTCAACAATAGCTTTATTTAGCACGTCCCTTTTGAAAATTGGAAACTCAGGATATTTATATTCAGTACCACCGTTACTATCAAATGTATAAGCTATTAACTCATCTTTTAACTCTTCAAGTGAAATTACAAATGAATTTTTTTTCTTGAAGTTAGAGTAATTTTTTCTTATCAATTGGTATAAGGATGAAGAATATTGACTGCTAAGGCGGAGGCTTGCAGTTAGCAATTGCGTTGTAAATTTATTTCTTTTACCAATAAGGCTTGATATGTAGGGTTCAATAGTTCTTGTAAACTTGAGTGATAGGAATCCTTCATCATGAGAATACGCAATCCATTCGATGATATTTAAATCCATTTCTTCAGGCATATTTTTAGAATTAAATGGAAGGTTAAGCTCTTTAGCCAAAGCTACAATATCATCTCCTCTTAACGATATTCTGCTTGATCCCAAAAGCTTAGCTCCCTCTTTTAACTGCCTATAGGCCAGTGAAGGGGTTATTTTTGCAAGAGAAGCTAAATCCTCTGCTTTAATTTTGAATACACGCCCTCTTTCGAGAGGTTCTTTACTATCAATAGGAGCTAGCGCCATATACATGACACGTTTAGCGGGTAATGGAAGCTGAGCCAAAGTGTGGTTTAACTCATTTCTGTGACGAATCTTTGTTTTTTTACTCACATCCATCATAGCTTTAACTCTCATGATCACCTCATTCGTTTACTATATCCTACTCGTCAAAACATGAGAGTCAATTTATTTGTTCTCATGATGGCGACGTACTATCCACTCATGTTTAGCTGATTCAAGAATGCTTAGGATGTGTCAGAAGTCGGGCTATCCTGGACAAAATAGGTTAAATAAGACACTGTTTTCATAGCAATACGAAGATCCAAAGATCTTCTTATATAACTGTGAATTACACGTACTAAGCTCTCATGTTTGACGTACTAAGCTCTCATGTTTAACGTACTAAGCTCTCATGTTTAACGTACTAAGCTCTCATGCTTGACGTACTAAGCTCTCATGTTTGACGTACTAAGCCCTCATGTTTACCGTTTTTTTTATTTTAAAAACATACAGTTACAACACCTCTAAGTCTTTAAGGTTTTAAAGAAAAGAAAAGAAAAGATAAGTCTTTTAATGCACAGTGGCTGTGGATAACCTCACCTAAACCCGGAGGATAGATCACGCTAGCCTTCAGCCTCAGCAGAAAAAACACAAGTGCTCACTTTCTAGCCACTGAGTGTACGTGCCACCGTCAGCAACTGACTAAATTCCGCTTCCTCGCTCACTAACTCGCTACGCTCGGTCGTTCGGCTGCGGCGAGCGGTGCCTGTTTTATCTATTTCTAAATTTTTAGTAAGAAAGGTGAGAGAATTTTTAACTTCATTTTGTGACCATTAATTTATCAACTAAAACAATTGGTTAATATCATGGACATCCTACACTTTAGGCCTTAAAGGTGAGTTGATTTTTAACTTACGTCCACAATTAGGATCTGAGCATGTGAATCTTGATCCTTTTAAGATCCATCACTGAGAGGCAATAGAAGCCACTCAGTGTCGTTATCATCGCCTTACCCTGACTATGCAACAACAACGCGCAGAAAAACGCTTAGAACGCGATACAGGACGTTTTAGGGAATCAAGAAATGTCACTTCAGCGATACGTTCCGTGTAAACAGTCGTGTATACTACACGACAAATTATGATTGGAGGTCAGTCATGGCAACGAAACAACGGAACACACAAAGCGTCACCATGACGCTTGAGCGCGGCTTGCTGAACCAGGCACGTGAAGCGGGTATCAACCTTAGCGCAACTCTGGTTGCAGCCCTTGATGCTGAATTACGCCGTTATGCTGCTCAGAAGTGGCAAAAAGAGAACATGGAGGCCCTGGACGCCTTAAATCGCTTTCACGATGAGAATGGTTGTTTCAGCGATGAATACAGGACGTTTTGACAATGCAATTCACCGTTTACCAGAATACAGGAAAGACAACGATTTACCCGTACCTGCTTGACGTGACGAGCGATATTATCGGACAGCTCAATCGTCGGATCGTCATCCCCTTACTCCCTCTCGAAAAGTACCCCACCGGAAAACGGCCTGAACGGATGATCCCTATCATCATGCTGACAGACGGCAACGAATACGCCGTAATGACTCATGAACTGGCAAGCATACCCGTTCGGGCGCTGGGCGCTGAGTTCTGTACTGCCGTGCAATATCGTTCTCAGGTTAAAGCCTCGATAGATTTTCTTTTGGACGGGATTTAATAACATCCTGGATGCCAGCAAAGTTTAGCGACCGGCGCAGCTGGCCAACGCTTTTTTGCTGGCATTTTTTGTCTTCAGTAACGCCTGGATTAAATTTATGCTGGCATCATGTCGCGTAAGGGTTCATCGGGTTCCAGTAGCTTGCCTCGTAATTCGCTACAAAGCAGCTCATAACGCGCAGTTACAGCGCCCCGTGCCGTAGCTATGCTACAACCCGGCGTACCGTTCGCAAGCTCACGCGCTAACTGCGACAGGCTAAATTGTCTGAAGGTCTGTAATTTGGCTTAGCAGGGAAGGGGGGTTACTGCCCTGGCTCATCCAGGTTAGTTCGCCAGAACTGGCGAACGCCTCCGGCGCGATTAAATCACCATGCAGAATGTAACCACAGCTCGCGCCTCTTTTAAAATCCCTCTGCATGTAAATACCATACCGTCTTTACGTTGTCTTTATATAGTAAATAATAGTTGTTATACCATCATTTGATGGTATAATGATTTTGTTGGTCAGGAATAGTTCCTTACCTCAATCCAGCAGCCCAAACGGGCGGGAGTAAATATGAATATTCAGGAAGCATTAAACGTATTTGGGTTATCAGGTGAACTGACAGAGAAAGAAATCAAAACAGCTTACAAAAAACTGGCTCTGAAATATCATCCAGATCGCAATCCATTAGGTGCTGAACTGATGAAAGCGGTTAATACTGCGTTCGACTTTCTGATTGCTAACATTGATAAAATCAACCAGTTCCAGAGTCCTGATGAAAACGCCAGATACAACTACGGTGAAGAACTTGAAAACGTATTGAACGTTCTTTCTGGTTTGTCTGGTGTGATTTATGAAGTTATTGGTAATTGGGTGTGGATCAGTGGAGAAACCCGCGAACATAAAGAAGCGCTTAAAGCGCTGGGATGCAAGTGGGCATCAAAGAAAAAACAGTGGTTCTATCGTCCTGATGAATATAAGGCCAGTCGGAACCGGAAAGAACATAGTATAGATGAAATCCGCGAGATGTACGGTACAGCAGGACAATACAAGGCGACGGGCTGGAAAAAAGTAGAAAACAGAACTTAACTGAAATGGGGGCGAAAGCCCCCTAACAAGAGCAAATGAATATGAAATCTTTCTTTGAAATCTATCAGCCTGTTTTTGATATCGTCTGCCGTATCTTAGGTAACAACTGGCGTGTGAATCTACTTGATGATTGCCAGTACCGTTTAAAACTCACGTCTTCGCAATTTAAAAATTATTCTGTACATATTCGAATGCAAAAGGGAAGACTTGCGATAGTGGGAAGCGTAGATAGCCGTAACTGGCGTAGCCCATGTTATTCTTGCACTGTATCCCCACAGCGTAATCCGGTCGAGATAGCTGCTGACATAGAGCGTAAAATACTGGTCAATGCGCGGAAGGATGTACAGAAGGCTGGGCAATATGAACGAGAAATACAAGCTGAAAGGGAACAGAAGCAGATTTTAAAAGGGATGTTATCACAGCTGGTACAGCTTGAGAGCTGGCACGGAACGCTGACAGGCTTCAGAACTGAAAACGGATTAGATGGACAAGTAACCGAGCATTATGATGGATATGGTTTTCTTGTGCGGGGGTTAACCATTGATCAGCTAGTTAGATTAACCGGACTGATAAAACAGCTATAAAGGGGATAGATGATGAAGGAAATTTTTGTAGACAGAAAAAACAAGGGTAACGTTACTTACAGAGTAACGCTGTCCGATGATGCTGGGAGGGTTTATTTATTTGTTCAAAAGTTAATGAAAAAAGGCTCTAAAGAGCCAGGAAAAAAAGTGACAAAAGAGATTGTAAAAGAGTTCAGCTTTTATGCCGATGAAGTTAACTTATTCAAAGATAAAATGAATGATGAAATCATGTATCTGTTCTGTATTGAAGCGATAGGAAAAAATAAAAATGATTGACAAGCCAACACCGGAACAGGTTAAAGATGCTCGTGTTAAAGCTGGCTTTACCCAACAACAGGCGGCTGATCGCTTTGGTTTCACATTATCAGCCTGGCAAGCTAAAGAAACTACGGGAAAAACTTCACGCGGGTTAGCTGCCGGAACATATGAAATGCTCTTACTTTTGGCTGATGAACATCCAGAATATAAATTAACAAAACGGAATTGAATTCTTGCGTTACCATCATTTGATGGTATAATGATTTTGTTGGTTCGGAATAGTTCCTTACCTTAATCCAGCAGCCCAAACGGGCGGGAGTTAAAATGAAAACTTACATCATCGACTTTAACGCTTTAAACGTAAATAAACACGTTATCACCTGCACTGCATTTGTTCGATCAGAAACACTCCTTCTTGCTATTCATTCCTTTGAAATAAAAAATCGTGGTCGCGGTTATGTGGTTCTCTCTGCAAGAGAGCTGGATAACAATGAAATCAGCGCAATTAATTCACTTAAGAAAAATGTCGCCTTTTGGTTTGATGAATGCGGATTATCAAAAGAGAGGGTTTTACGTGAAGTTAATGCGTGGTTCAATTTTGCATTTACTACAGAGGAACAGAATAAAGCTAAAAAGGAGATTATAGAAATACTGAAAAGGTACAACTAACCATTTAAAAGAGGTGGTATCAGGTTGTTGAAGCAACCTGATACCGTGACACTAAATCCCTTGGGAGGATATTTTAATGTCAGAACGTATGCTATCAGCAATACAGGCAGTTGAAAAGGGCGCTCATCCGGTATTCCCGATCATGCCATTTTCTTCTTTTCCAGAGTTCATGGAATTGCTCAGGAAAGCATTGGTGAAAAGAAATTCTGAACACACTGATAAATAGGACAAGGAGGGTTTATGACTAAGAAGGAGTTTATACAGTTTATCAGTGAACAACAGAGTAAAGGTTCACTGCGGTTTTCTCTTGGCTTCAATGCTAAAGGGGAAATCATACTGTACTGGACTAAAGAAACTGGGTTGAGAGACTGGCGTGTATTAACAGGAAACCGGGGCAGAAGACCCACCCAGGCAAACCGAAAGCGCATGAGCAACTTCCGACGCTGGATTGTAGATGCCCGTAAGGGCATGGGAGGCGGTGAACCGGATACTGAATAGAGCACAGTTATTGATACGCCGAAGCCCTCCCGTTTTGCGGGAGGTGCTATTTTCAATACTCCCCGAAACAGCGCTCGCGCCCCCTGCAAGACCCTTCGCGAAGCGAATCAATATCCACCAATCATACCCCAACACTGATGTTTGCGGTCGAAGACAATCTGTTGCTACAGCCACTATTACCCACCGTTTTTTGCTTTTCATTCGCTACTGAAGCACAATTCAAGAGCAAAGCAAAAATAATGCGATGCAGGATAGGGCAAACGCCGCAAAATGACGTCTGCGACGCCATTCCGCTACGTTTGCCCGTTGACCTACAGTCGGTTCTTGTTGGAGGGATTATGAAAAAAGTACAGTTCAGACTTGAAGATTATCAACACGATGAATTACTTAAATGCATGAAAGTAATTTATCCTGATGAGCCAGGGTTAACAGTTGCTAAAGGCATGAAATTACTTGCCAGTGCTTTGCTGAAAAGTACAGCTAAAGATGATGAAGTTAACACTGTATTAGATAGTGATAATTTTACCAAAACCACAATGTATTTAACACTAAAACAAAGAAGTGAAATTGAGAAAAAAGCTAAACGACATGGTTGGACTTTATCAAGAGAATGCCGATATCGTATTCAAATAACACTTGATAATGAACTGGATTTTTTTGATCAGGAATTACTTGTTATGAACAGGTGTCGTAATACTATTGATAAAATTGGCCGAAACTTTCACTATATTATAGTAAACGATGGTGCAAGAGTACTTGATAAAAATGGTTTTTTTCAGGATGCAGAAAAGCTTAAATCGGAAATGTTGAGCCTCAAGAATGAGTTTGAAAACTACATTATGCTGTGTAAAGGGCGTTCTGTATCTAACAAGGTTGAGGTTTAGTTATGGGTGTTTCGGTTGATAAGGATTTTCGTGTAAAACGTAAATCATCTGAAGCTGGCAGTAAATCCGCTTTTGCCCATAAGGTTAAGAATGGTGGGAAGAATTATCAACGAAATGTGCAGGAACGCGTTAACCGTAAAGGTGCCAGTAAAGAAGTCGTCGTGAAAATATCTGGTGGTGCTATCACAAGACAAGGCATAAGAAATAGCATCGATTACATGAGTCGTGAATCTGAGCTACCAGTAATGAATGAAAGTGGTCAGGTCTGGAACGGTGATGAAATCAAAGAAGCTAAAGAGCATATGATAGACCGTGCTAATGATCCTCAGCATGTGATGAATGATAAAGGTAAAGAAAACAAAAAAGTTTCACAAAACATCGTTTTTTCTCCTCCGGTTTCTGCAAAGGTTAAACCAGAGGACTTGCTCGATTCTGTCAGAAAAACCATGCACCAAAAATACCCAAATAATCGATTTGTATTGAGTTATCACAACGATAAAAAAGACCACCCACATGTCCATGTTGTTTTCCGCATTCGTGATGAAGACGGGAAACGCACGGATATCAAGAAGAAAGATTTGAGGGAGATCCGCAGCGGTTTTTGCCAGGAGCTGTGTCTCAAGGGATATGATGTTAAAGCTACTCACAGGCAACAGGTGGGACTCAACCAGTCAGTTAAAGATGCGCACAGTACAGCACCTAAACGACAGAAAGGAGTGTATGAGGTTGTTGATGTAGGTTATGACCATTACCAGCATGATAAAAGCAAACCTAAACAGCATTTTTTAAAACTAAAAACACTCAATAAAGGTATCGAAAAGACATACTGGGGCGCGGATTTTGGCGATCTAACCCAACGGGAAAGCGTCAAAAAAGGTGACCTGGTTAAACTCAAAAAGCTTGGTCAGAAGGAAGTTAAGATACCTGCGCTTGATAAGAACGGCGTACAACATGGCTGGAAGACAGCCCATCGTAATGAGTGGAACCTGGAAAACCTTGGTGTTAAAGGTGTGAACAGAACCCCGTCCGCAAGTAAAGAAGTAGTGCTTGGTAGTGCTACTCAAATTCAGAAGCAACAGAATCAGATGAACCAATTTACTCAATTGAAACAAGCCATGCTACAAAACCAGCAAAAGACGAAAATAGGCATCAAGTTCTGATTAATGCTTAGTTGAATGTAAGTTGTTGATTGTGATCACTTTATTAACTCAATGTTAACTCGTCTCTATAAAAACAACTAATCTTTATAATTTTAGTTAAGTTAACTGGAAAACGATCCTGACATGATCGATTGATCTAGTTAAATTTTATTCTACAGCATTAAATGCTTCATTATCACTAGTTTGGCAGCATAAACAAATTGCGTATGAAGTTATCTTGATCTAAATATCTGCATAAAGATTTGAAGGCAGCATAACTAGCTGATAAAGTTTCTCACAGGTTGAAATGTGTTCTTTTCTTTTTCTTATATGCTCCGGGGTTATCCGAGTCGAGAGAGCGCCTGAAAGGAAAAAATAATGAAATGGTATGTACTGCAATTTACTGCTACAAGATTCACTGCGGTTTTTTCCCATCTTGAACGCCTGAACTTTTCCTACTACTGCCCTATGGTAACTGAAAGATACCGCCGCCCGGATAAAGAAATTTCTTACCGAGAAAGACTTATCCCACTTTTTCATGGTTATCTTTTTATAAATGCTGATTTTGATAAAATTCACTCTTCAGCAATCACTGCTATCCCTTACGTTCAACGATTTATCGCCTTTGGCGGTGAGCCTTTGCCCGTGCCGGAAGAGGAAATTTATAACGAATGGAAGGGACTTCCCCTAGATATGTGCCTGATTAACTTTCGTGCAATCATAGGATAAACATTGACCCAGAGGGATTCGTTATGACCATCACCACAGTCGGTATCGATCTTGCTAAAAATGTGTTTGCTGTTCACTGCATTGACCAAAATGGTAAAGCTGTTCTGGTTAAACCCAAGGTGTCGCGTGCAGCACTTTCTGAACTCATCGCAGGTTTACCTCCCTGTGTCATTGGAATGGAAGCCTGCTCGGGTGCCCACTATTGGGCAAGATTATTCAGGCAGTATGGCCATGATGTCCGGTTGATGGCTCCGAAATTTGTCTCACCCTATCGCATGGCGGGTAAGACCGGGAAAAATGATGCAGCTGATGCAATAGCTATTTGTGAGGCAGTGCAGCGGCCGCATATGCGCTTTGTACCAGTCAAAGACGAAAGCCAGCAGGCAATGCAATGCTTACATCGGACAAGACAGGGATTTATCCAGGAAAGAACAGCAACGTATAACCGTCTTCGGGGCCTGATATCTGAATTCGGGGTTATTGCCCCACAAAGCACTGATGCTCTGCGTCATGTTGTTTCTGACCAGAAGGAAACTCTGCCAGTACAGGTTAGGCTGTGCATTGATGATCTATTGACACATGTCACTAATATTGAAGAGAAAATCGCCGAATATGACAGGGTATTATCTCGTGTGGCCAAAACAGATCATCGCAGCCAGCAGTTAATGGAACTGAAAGGTGTTGGGCCCACCACAGCGAGTGCGCTGGTCGCCAGTATTGGCAATGCCCATGATTTTAAGAACGGGCGCCAACTGGCAGCCTGGTTGGGGCTAACGCCATCACAATACAGTAGTGGCGGAAAATCAAAGCTTGGCAGGATAACAAAAGCGGGTGATGCCTATCTGCGAACCCTACTGGTCCAGGGAGCCCGTTCTGTAATGGTAGGGGCAGAGAATAGAACGGACCCGTTTAGCCGTTGGGTCTGCTCGTTGATTGGTAGGCGGGGATACTGGCGTGCTGTCGTTGCAATCGCCGCCAAGAATGCGAGGTTGTGCTGGGCATCATTACATTACGGCGATGACTTCAGACTGTATTCAACAACATGAAAAATTTAACTGAGTAGTAACTGAACTGTAAATTGTTGATGGTAAAGGGTTAGACCCCCGTGAGAAGTATCTGCATATCCTACTGGATATCACTATCCGATTAACGAAGGAGGATCTCACGAGCGTCTTTCATCAGGGTCCGAATCACTAGCGATTCAGCATGACCGTTTATAGTAGCGCAGTCTTATCCCTTGCCTTTCATTGATGAACAGACAGAAATTAAAAACCGGCGTTGACTGTTCGGGGAAGCCCTTATAGTACAAAAAGGAGAAAGGAATCAACTTATCCTTAGTGACTCCCCCCGTTTGGTGGAAATAATGCTGATGGATGATCCACGGAAGAGAAGTATTGCCATGCTCAATTACATCACAGAGAAAAGCTTAACCCACAAAATGAAACGGAAAAAAAAATGACTGTTACCAGAAAAAAGCCTGTAAGCAAGCGCAAGCCTCAACGTAATACACTCTATCTTCCTTCTGTTGTACGTGATGAAGTTGAGCGAATCTCTGTTGAGATTAGTTATCGCAGAGGGAGGCGTATTTCTGATTCTGGTTTTGTGCAATACCTCATCAAAACCTATTCACACCAGGCAATCGAAAAGCTTATAAACGGAGCTGATGACGATTCCGACGACTAACCTTTCTGCATGACCTGTTCCGCGCTGTTCTGGCCGGGAGAATTTAATGTTATCCACTTCTGCTTTTATTGCGCTTGCTATGCAATGCGCAGCCAGCGTTCATCCTGATACCTCACATGAGATTGCAAGGGTTGAATCTGGTTTTAATCCCTATGCGATTGCCGAGATTATATCGAAAGATAAACGTAAACCCGGTGACAGCGGTGTGGTTTCTTACTTTCCAAAAACAAAGGAGGACGCATTACAGATAATTAATAAAATTGAATTAAGAAATAATCGTTATTCAGTCGGTCTTATGCAAATCACCAGTTCTAATTTTACAAAATACGGTGTTGATGCTGAGAAGCTTTTATCTCCTTGTACAAATTTGTCTGTATCGGAAAAGATAATCGTTGACTGTTATCAGCGGGGAGGGAGTCTACAAAATGCACTTAGTTGTTATTATTCGGGAAACTTTGTAACCGGTAGGAAAACCGAATCAAACTTTAACAATACAAGCTATACGCAAAGAATTGGTTATAACCGAAATGACAAGAAAGAAACCTGGCTTGTTCCTTCGGTTAAAGATGAAATCAACAAGGAGAGTGCCGAACAAAATCCACATAAAACCCAACCTAAAGAAATTACCGTATATCCACAATACGCCCTGCGTGGCGTTGTAACAGATGAAAAGGAAACTAATGATGTTGAAAATGAATAAACGTTATCTGACGCTGGCCGTTTTTATGGGTGCTCTGATGCTATGCGTAGCTGAACCAGCATTTGCCGATGATGTTTCTACCAAAACTACTGGTTTTTTACAGAAAATAATCGACTTTCTGACTGATATCAGAAAACCCGTGATTACTATTATTTGTCTGGGCATTGCTTATATTGCACTGTTCTCTCGCCAGCATATGGGCTGGATTATTCCTTTAGTTATCGGGATGATCATCTTTATTATCGCTCCTTATGTACCTGACTGGTTGGCCTAAATAATACAAGGGGCGTAAAATGAGTACTCTTTTTAAAGGGCTAACACGCCCCGCTTTAATTCGCGGGCTGGGCGTTCCGCTCTACCCCTTCCTTGGAATGTGCCTTATCGCTGTACTGCTTGGGGTCTGGATACACGACGCTATGTACGCCCTTGTGCTACCTGGCTGGTATGCCATCAAGCGAGTTACACAGATAGATGAACGTTTTTTTGACTTGCTTTACCTGCGAGCGTTGATCAAAGGTCATCCGCTGTCAAACAAACGCTTCAGAGCCGTTCATTACGCAGGGAGCCAGTATGATGAAGTCGATATTTCCAGAGTGGACAATTTTATGAAACTGAAAGACCAGGCTTCTCTTGAAGAACTGATACCTTACTCCTCTCACATCACGGATAACCTTATTGTCACTAAAAAGAAAGATTTGCTGGCGACCTGGCAAATCGACGGCGCTTATTTTGAATGTGTCGATGATGAGGATTTAACTATTCTGACAGACCAGTTAAATACGCTTATCCGTAGCTTTGAAGGTAAAGCCATCACTTTTTATACACATCGAATAAGGGTTAAAAAAGAAATTCATACATCTTTTAATAGCAAAATACCTTTTGTTAATAAAGTAATGAATCAATACTACGAGTCACTGACTGAGCCTGAATATTTCGAAAATAGATTGTATTTAACGGTTTGTTATAAAGTTTTTAATGTTGAAGATAAAATTTCCAATTTCATCTCAAAGAAAAAAGGAAATAATAAAGTCTTTGACGAACCCATTAATGAAATGAATGAAATCTGTGGTCGGTTAGATACTTACCTTTCACGATTTCATTCCCGGCGTCTTGCTTTGGCTGAAGAAAATGGAAAAGTATTTTCTGACCAGTTATCTCTTTTCCAGTACCTCTTGTCGGGTAAGTGGCAGAAAGTCAGGGTGACTAACAGCCCGTTCTACACCTATCTGGGCGGTAAAGATCTGTTCTTTGGCAATGATGCTGGTCAGATCACGGCTTCTGACCACGGCAGATACTTTCGCTGCATTGAGATAAAGGACTATTTTCAGGAAACTGACGCGGGTATTTTCGATGCCCTTATGTATCTTCCTGTTGAGTATGTCTTTACATCGTCTTTCACAACTATGGACAAACAGGCGTCAATAAAGGCGTTAGACGATCAGATAGATAAGCTGGAAATGACGGATGATGCAGCTAAATCGCTGCTGGCCGATCTCCGTGTTGGCCTCGATATGGTATCCAGTGGGTACAACTCGTTTGGTAAATGTCACCAGACGCTAATTGTATTTGCTGATACCCCGGAACGGCTGGTTAAAGATACCAACATCGTGACCACGACTCTTGAAGATTTGGGATTGATTCTCACCTACTCGACATTAAGTCTTGGTGCTGCTTATTTTGCTCAGTTACCGGGTAACTATACGCTGCGACCACGCCTCAGCATTATCAGCAGCCTGAACTTTGCAGAGATGGAAAGTTTCCATAATTTCTTTAACGGAAAAGAAAGCGGTAACACCTGGGGAAATAAACTGATCACCTTGCGTGGCTCCGGTAATGATGTTTATCACTTCAATTACCATATGACCACCGAGCATCAGAACTTCTTTGGTAAGAACCCGACGCTGGGGCATACGGAAATACTGGGTACTTCTAACGTTGGGAAAACCGTCCTTATAATGACTCAGGCTTATGCAGTACAGCAGTTCGGCGTGCCAGAGTCGTTTCCCACTAACCGAAAGGTCAGGAAACTGACCACTGTCTTTTTTGATAAAGACCGCGCCGGGGAAGTGGGAATACGTGCAATGGGCGGTGAATATTACCGGGTTAAGGGAGGTGTGCCGACTGGCTGGAACCCAGCGGCTCTGAAGCCAACAAAGCGAAATATCGCTTTTATGAAGGATTTGGTAAGACTGATTTGTACCCTCAACAATAATACTCTGGATAACTACCAGAACGGCCTTATCTCAGATGCCGTTGAACGCCTGATGGCAAGGGAAGATCGGTCGTTTCCTGTCAGCAAACTTATCCCGCTTATTCTTGAGCCAGATGATACAGAGACGAAACGACACGGTATCAAAGCACGTCTGAGAGCCTGGGCGCAGGGTGGTGAATATGGCTGGGTAATTGATAACCCAACGGACACTTTTGACGTTGCTAATCTGGATGTTTTCGGCGTTGACGGCACAGAATTCCTGGATGACAAAGTTATTGCCCCGGTTGCTTCGTTTTATCTGATTTATCGCGTCACCATGCTGGCCGATGGCCGACGACTTATCATTTATATGGATGAGTTCTGGCAATGGATTAATAACGATGCATTCAGGGACTTCGTTTATAACAAACTCAAAACCGGACGTAAGCTGGATATGGTGCTGGTTGTTGCCACGCAGTCACCAGATGAGTTGATTAAAACGCCGATAGCTGCGGCTGTTCGTGAACAGTGTGCCACACATATCTATCTGGCAAATCCTAAAGCAAAACGTGGTGAGTATGTTGAAGGGCTTCAGGTCAGGGAACTTTATTTTGACAAAATTAAGGCGATTGACCCGTTGTCTCGTCAGTTCATGGTGGTTAAAAACCCACAGCGGCAGGGCGAACGGGATGACTTTGCGGCCTTTGCAAAATTAGACCTGGGCAGGGCGGCTTATTATCTACCGATTTTAAGTGCTTCTGCTGAACAACTGGAGCTGTTCGATGAGATCTGGAAAGAAGGGATGAAACCCGCTGACTGGATTGATACCTACCTCGAACGTGCTAACCGTGGAATTGATTAAGGTGAAAATGATGAAAAAACAACTTTTGGCCGTAATGCTGTTTAGCTGCTCTGCAAGTGTGTTTGCGATAGGAACTGGGGTGATTGTCCATGATGCGCAATCCTCTATAGACACGGCTGCACAGTGGGTGAAAGAAGCTAAACAATGGCAAAATGAACTTACGGCTTATAAAGACGAGCTGTTAACTAAAACCGGAATTCGTGATGTACAGGGGCTGGTTCAGGATGCGCAGTCAGTCAGTAGCGAACTGACGCAGATCTACGACCAGGGGAATGCTTTTATTGATGACTACATCAAAAACCCGGATGGAGTCCTCTCACAGCAGGCCAAAACGCTACTCAGCGACTATAAGGTGACGGATACCTGTAAAGGGCTGGGTTATACCGGTGATCTGGTTAAAGGCTGCGAGGCGAGTTTTTTATCGCAGCTTGCAGGCGTTGAGTACGGCAATCAGCTTCAAGATAAGCTGAAAGAAGACAACCAGTCGATGAAAGATCTCATAGACCAGGTCAAGAACGCGAAGGACACGAAAGCCACACAGGATGCGACGAATGCTGTGTCTCTTGAAAATATGAAATTCGAAAAGCTCAAGTTTCAGTATGAAATGTATCGCGATAAGCAACGCGATCTAGCACAATACAAGGAGAAGATGTCGGAGGCTGCTTTCAATAAAAAACAATTGGATGCAGTCAATACGGAAAATCCGATTGTTGATTATAAGAATGAGTTTAATCAACAAGATTATGAAATGAACTGAGGTGAAATTTGAAAAATTATTTATCTATATTAATCTTAGGCTTTACTTTTTTACTGTCTGGCTGTGAGGATGTTAAATCTTCCGATTGGTGGCAATCTCATCCTAATGAGGCAGAAAAGAAAGTTGCAGAGTGTAAGTCTTCAGGCAGTGATAGTGATAATTGCAAAAATGCAAAGGATGGATTGTTTAGGTATAAGCAGTTGAAAGCGGTGGACAATCCAATTGATTATAAAGATGCCTTTGGCAAGCTATTAGATAAAGGCGATAAAAAATAGGAGCCTTTATGGCATCTTCTAGATTTTTTCAAGCAGCCCATGATGTTATAACAAAAGTTCTTGACCAGTCCTTGACTGGTCAACTAGATAGTTTTTCTTCAATAGCGTATACGTTGGGTAAATATGGCATTTCAATTTACGTATTGTGGTATGCCTATACTGTCGTTGTTGGTAAACAGAAAACACATGTACAAGATTTTATCTGGAATTTATTTAGATTCTGGCTAATCCTGATTTTTGTCAGAAATACTGGCGGTTGGTTGGATAGTGCAAATAGTGCTATAGATGGGTTGAAAACAACTTTTGCTGGAGGAGACCCCTGGGTTTGGGTAGACGAGCTATGGACAAAAGTACAACAAGTGGCCGCTTATCTTATGAATAAGGATACGTCTACTTATGTTAAGACTGAAGGTTCAATAGCTGCATTGTTGACTTATGCTGGCGGTATATTGGCAATGCTTCTTACATCAATAGTTTATCTTGCAGCAGAAGTTACGTTAAAGGTTTTGTCTGTTACCGCACCACTGTTTGTGATGTGTTTATCTTTCGGGTTTCTGCGTCAAATGTTTAATAGTTGGCTTCAACTTTTGTTCAGTTCATGTTTTATATTTTTGTTTTGCGGATTGGCAATCAAAGCAGGAATGACATTCATGAATGGTATTCTCAGTATATCTATAGCGAACGCAGACTCCCTGAACCTGATATCTACTGGTGCTCAGGCGGGCGTGGCTGGGGCATTTATGGCCTGGGTTATCTGGCAGGCTAAAACGTATGCTTCGCAGATCGCGGGCGTTGGCGTTGAAGGGGCGTTGCAAGGCGCTGCTGCTATGGGGATTGGAGCGGCAACGTTTGGTGCATCACGTATGGCTGGCGGTGCGCTGGGGATGGGTAAGAATGCAGGTCTAGGGGCATGGAAAGGAGTCCGCCGTCAGGAAGGTGGACTAGGCCAGTCTAACGGGTTATCAGGTAAGCTGGGTAATCTGACCGGACAAGGGATAAACATCGGTGCTAAAAAATTGCGCAGTGCAGCCATAGAAATGGCTAAGAAAAAATATGGTGGCTAAATGAAAGAAATATACTTTTTTTATCTTATGGTGATACTTCTTGCGCTTGTAATGAGTGTTATCTACGCATTCTATTAACCCTCCCTCTATTACTAAATAGTCACGCTTGAAAAGCGTAGCTATTGGCCTTTAAATCAAAGCTACTCAGGTGAAACATGAAAATAATTATCGCGGCTATCGTGACGATTTGTCTCGTCGGGTGTCAGTCGTCGCACATACAACCTCCGGTTTCAGGAAAAACTGAACCTGTTAATTCAGCAGAGGTAATGCGTAATGGCGTTTAAAATTCCAGAATTAAAACTTCCCGGTTTTAATAAGAAAAAAGAAGTAACGGACTCTTCAAGCACGTTTGAAGAGAAAAACTTAGCCTTGCAAGAGAAAATGAATCGTATTTATAAACTTGGTGGGATTTCTGGTATCGTAATAGGTGTGTTTTCTCTTATTGCGCTTAACAGTGCGCTTCCTTTAAAAACAACGGTTGTGGATGTTGCTCTGATTGACAAAGTAACAGGCGTTACAGAATGGCTGACTACTGTTAAAAAAGAAAACCTTTCTGAGAATCAGGCTATTGCTCAATATTTCATTGGTCAATATGTCAAACGCCGGGAAGGTTACAATTACTTCAGCCTGCAACATGATTATGATTTTGTTATGGCATACAGCGCTGAAAATGTTGCCGCAGATTATAATGCTTTAATCAACAGTGACCAGTCTCCTAAAGTTATTTACAACAAGGCTGAGAAAACCGCCAGCGTTCAGGATAATCCCTCAATTATTATAAGCCCGTCATCCCGTAAGGATGATAAAGATATCGGTGCTTATGTGCGCTTTAGAAAAACCGTCCGGGATGTTGCTACAGGTATGAGCAAGGATGAATACTGGAATATTCGTCTGACTTACCGGATTGAACCGGGAGTGGATATGAAGTCAGGCGACAGAAACAGAAATCCGCTTAAGTTTGTTGTTACCAGCTACGTTCGTGACAAAGAAGTAAGAGGGTAAATCAGATGAAAATAAATAAAGGAGCGTTAATAGTTGCGCTCCTGATGGCTGCTCACGTTTGCAATGCAGCGGTAGTGCCATCGGGAAGCGGTTTCGACCCGAGAAATCAAAACGTCAATTATAACCCTCAAAACACGACCGTCATTAATAGCGCGGTGGGGTATACCACTACTCTGGTATTTGATGATGATGAAACGGTAATTAGTGCCAGAACAGGTTTTCCGCAGGGATGGTCTGTAAATAAAGAAGATAACCTTGTTTATGTGGAAGTGAAGCCTGTTAAACAGACCGTGCAAAACAACAAAACGGACGAGAACGGTAAGCAATCGTCTGAAGTTGTTAACGTGGCACTCGACCCTGAGAACGATCTGGAACGCTGGCGAACAAACCTGTTTGTTCGCACAACAAAACGCAATTACAGCATGGAGCTGAACGCTAAGACGTTCAGCCAGCCTAATAAAATTGCTTTTGTGGTGAATTACCAGTACCCGCAGGAACAGCGTAAAGCCCAGGCTGAAATTGAGAAAAAGAGGATTGAAGCGTTAAACAAGCGTCAGGAGGAACAGGCCATTAACCGGGCGCTTGAGAATAGCAAATCGCCACGTAACTGGAAGTATACGCAACGGGTTGCAGAAGGTAGCCGGAGTATCAGCCCGGATTATGCCTATGACGATGGTCGTTATACGTGGCTAGGATTCAGCCCTATGAAAAAAATTCCCAGTGTTTTTGTTATGAGTGGGCAGAAGGAAACCATAACCAACCCAGTGATTAAGCACAGCAACAGTTACACCGTAGTAGGTGTCCCAGTTGACCAGAAGTTTGTACTTCGCCTTGGGGATCAGGTTGTTGGTCTGGAAAATGAAGGGTTTGGCAAAGTCCGTTTACCTGCCGGAGATACCGTCTCTCCGAAAGTAGATAAGGAGGTGATCCAGTGAGTGAACAGGAAAATAAAACGCCTACAGCGGTAGAAATTGAGCGTCAATTACGCGAACTACGCCAGAAAGAGCTGGAGCAGGGAGATCAATCTGATAAAGCAGATAATACCGCTGAGCCAGCTAACAAGCTGGGGATCGAGAAGCTAAAAAAATCACGTAAAGGGATGATCATAATAATCGCCGCTTTTGTCCTGCTGGCCGTTGGATTATCTGTGTATTACGTTCCGTCAATTATTCGTAGTATGTCCAGCGCGGATGAAAAGCCCGCCGGTGACTCTGTGGCTACGGGATCGGTTAAACGTCAGACGGGACTCAGTGATGACACTGACCCCTTTAATGCCGGGCAAAAACCACCGGAGGGGAACGGAGAGAGTAAATCCAGTAGCAGCAACGGTAAAGCAGAAGCCCCGCCGGAAAGCGTACAGCACGGCTACAGCCGCGCACTTGATGTGTCCTATGGAGGAAGCAGCGCTGCATCAGGAAACAGCAGCAGTGCCTCAACTAAGACGGCCAATGAGACAAACGACGGTGAGGGGAGTAATACAAAACCTGAAGTGCAGCCGGTGAATGCAGGCGCGTCCGTGTCGCTATCGAAGATTACGCGGGTTCCCTATGACCCTAACCTGTTTATCCCTGAAAACACGGCAATCCCCTGTTCACTGGATCGGCGCTTTATATCTGACCTGGCCGGAAAGCTGGTATGCACCGTTAATACTGATATCTACAGCGCAAATGGCAACGTAAAGCTTATCGAAAAAGGAACGGCTGCTTACCTGATGTACAAATCCGGTTCGTTCCGGCACGGTCAGGGTGCTGTATTTATCATGGCAACCAAGCTACGGACACGAACCACACCGTTCATTGATATACCGCTGATTGATACGCAGGCATCGGGAGCGCTGGGGGAAGCCGGGGCGTCAGGATGGATTGATACTCATTTCAGCGACCGTTTTTTGGGGGCGATGATGGTTGGCATGATCCCCGATTTTGCTCAGGCGTTAAGCGGGGCAGCAAAAAATAATAAAGATAACCAGACGGATTATACGGCAAACAGTAGACAGGCTTTTGCTGATATTGCTCGTGAGTCATTTTCAAACAGCGTGAATATCCCTCCAACATTATATAAAAATCAAGGTGAAATCATTACTTTGATTGTCGGTCAGGATTTGGATTTCTCAGGAATCTATAAACTGAAAATGAAATAAGAGGTCATGTAATGCAGGGTGAGATTAACACTGAAAACCGCCATATTGTTTATGACATCGTGAATGATTATTTTCATCAGTGGTTAAATAATGTGGAAGGTTTAACCGAAATAGCCGTGAATCGTCCCGGTGAATTGTTTGTTAAAGTCAGAGGGAAATGGCAGCAAAACGAAACAAATATGAGTTTTCGCGACTGTATGTCATTTGCAGGGGCAATATCTGATTATCATGATGGTGGTTCTGTTACGCCAGAATATCCGTTGCGCTCTGCCACGCTCCCCCTTGGGGAGCGCGTACAGATTGTAATTCCTCCGGCCACTGAAAGAGAAACGGTATCAATCACAATTCGTAAGCCATCCAGCGTGTTCATTGACCATCCAACTTTTGTAAAACAGGGTTTTTACTCAAGGCTAAATCAGGGGGTTGATTTCAGAAATAAAGAAGACGAATTATCTTTAATGTTTAAAGAGAATCGTTTTGAACGATTTATTCCTGAATGTCTGAAACAGGGTAAAACGATGGTGTTCTGTGCCGGGACCGGGGCCGGGAAAACCACGTTTGCAAATGCCTGTCTTGAGTATATACCGCATTATCTCAGAATTATTACTATCGAAGATACGGATGAAGCGAAACTGCGCTTTCATAAAAATCATGTGAAACTATATTACCCGTCAGAAGGGGAAAGTACCGTTGTGAGTTCAGCCTCTCTTCTGCGTTCTGGTTTTCGCATGAATGGTGACAGAATACTGATGACAGAGGTTCGCGGTGCTGAAGCCTGGGATTTTCTTAAAGGTTCAAGTTCCGGCCACGCAGGAAACTTAACCACTGTACATGAAGGTACGCCTGAAGATGCTGTGCTTGGACTTGTTCAGCGGTGCTATATGAACCCGGAATGCCAGAACTTGCCTTATAACATTATATTGCGGCGGGTATTGAGCAACGTCGATGTGATCATGAGTATTAAATACATTGATGAAGAGGATTCACGCTTTGCATCGGGTATTTACTATCGTGATATTCACTTTCAGGAATACTTTGAAAAACTGAAGGAGTGATTATGTCTGTCAAACTTCCCGATAAAGGCCAGTGGGTTTTTATCGGTTTAGTTATGTGCCTGGTAACGTACTATGCTGGTTCAGTTGCTGTGTACTTTTTTAATCATAAAACCCCCTTGTTTATATGGAAGAATTTTGATTCCATGCTGCTCTGGCGGCTCATGACAGAAAGCAATATAAGAACTAGCATCAGGTTTACAGCTATACCCTCTATTCTTTCCGGTATGGCTGCATCACTTATCGTGCCTGTTTTTATTATCTGGCAGATAAATAAAACAGATTTCTCCCTTTACGGTGATGCAAAGTTTGCGAGTGATGATGATTTGAGTAAATCAAAGTTGCTCAAGTGGGAGAAGGAAAATGACAGTGATATTCTGGTCGGTGTTTATAAAGGGAAATATCTCTGGTATACCGCACCTGATTTCGTTTCGCTGGGTGCAGGTACACGCGCAGGTAAAGGTGCTGCTATTGGTATTCCTAACCTTCTGGTGAGAAAACATTCTCTTATTGCTTTAGATCCAAAACAAGAACTGTGGAAAATCACCAGTAAAGTTCGTGAGGTGCTTCTCCAGAATAAGGTTTTTCTGTTAGACCCTTTTAACAGTAAAACGCATAAGTTTAACCCACTATTCTATATTGATTTAAAAGCTGAGAGTGGTGCAAAAGACTTACTGAAGCTGATAGAAATTTTGTTCCCGTCTTATGGTATGACGGGTGCTGAAGCTCACTTTAATAACCTTGCCGGGCAATACTGGATTGGTCTAGCAAAGCTGCTTCACTTCTTTATCAACTATGCACCAGACTGGCTTAACGAATTCAACCTTAAACCCATTTTTTCCATAGGCTCTGTCGTTGATCTTTACAGCAATATTGACCGGGAAAATGTGCTGAGTAATCGTGACGATTTTGAGGGTGTGGCGGGGTTAGACGAAACGGCATTATTCCATCTGCGGGATGCACTGACTAAAATTCGCGAGTATCACGAAACGGAAGATGAGCAACGTTCAAGTATCGACGGTTCATTCCGTAAAAAAATGAGTCTGTTTTATCTTCCTACTGTCAGAAAATGTACTGATGGAAATGATTTCGATCTGCGTCAATTACGGCGTGAAGATATATCAATCTACGTGGGTGTTAATGCTGAGGATATGTCTCTGGCGTATGATTTTCTCAACCTGTTCTTTAACTTTGTTGTTGAAGTCACGTTGAGGGAAAACCCGGACTTTGACCCCACGCTTAAACATGACTGCCTGATGTTTCTGGATGAATTCCCTTCTATTGGTTACATGCCAATCATCAAGAAAGGTTCAGGGTATATTGCCGGGTTTAAACTCAAGCTACTGACGATTTATCAGAATATCAGTCAGCTAAATGAAATATACGGAATTGAAGGAGCTAAGACACTGATGAGTGCGCATCCCTGCCGGATTATCTATGCCGTCAGTGAAGAAGATGATGCCAAAAAGATTTCCGAAAAACTGGGTTACACTACGGCTAAATCTACCGGTTCCAGTAAAACAAAAGGCCGTTCTACATCGCAAAGTAATTCCGAAAGTGATGCACAGCGTGCTCTGGTGCTTCCACAGGAGCTGGGAACGCTGGACTTTTCAGAGGAATTTATCATCCTCAAGGGTGAGAACCCTGTTAAAGCGCAAAAAGCCCTTTACTACCTTGACCCGTATTTTATGGACAGGCTGATGCTGGTTAGTCCAAAACTGGCTGCATTAACCTCCAGTATTAACAAGTCAAAAAATATATTCGGTGTTAAAGGACTCAAATACCCTTCAAAAGAAAAAATGCTTTCCGTTGGTGAGCTTGAATCCGAGGTTCTATTATGAAAAAAGTAGTGTTAACTGCCCTTTTGTTTCTTTCTGCCTGTTCGTCACCTCCTGAACCTCCACAAGTTGACTGGAAACAAGACCCGGCAACGATGAATTCACAGTTAATGGACTGGCAACCGACTTTTACAGTAATTAAAACAGACCGGATTAATTCGTCGTGGGTGAAACTCATTAGAAATTTTTCTCCTGAAAATCGGCTGTATAGCGATGATGTCTTTTTTGCTGTCGCGCATTCTGATTCAGTTATTGTTGAAAGTAGTCGGGGTGATGATTTTTTCACAGCAAAGAACTGGCTGCGGTCTAACGGCGCATATGGGTTAATCCAGTACCGATACAAACCTGATGATTTCGGTATTAAATCCATCAATATCTATCTTCAGAAAAAAGGATGAGAGTATGAATATCAGAAATATGATCATGGTTCCGGTCATTCTCGCCGTATTAAGTTCTCCTGCTTTAGCAAAAAAACATAACCACACTGACGGACTAAACCAGACGGGTGATCCCTGCGAACTGTTAACCTGTATGGCTGGGAAATTACAGGGGGATATACAGCCAGCTTGCCAGCCAGTTAATCAGCGTTTTTTTAATGTGCGGGTATTTACGCCTTATTACAACCCGGAAGCCACAGCAAGGCTCAGGCAGAGCATAGTAAATGCCTGTGAGGGTGCTGTAATCAATAAAGACACGCTGGAAATGATTGTTCAGCGCTACGGGCGGTCATTTCAGGAATAACAATAACCCCGTAAATTTCAGATTTTAATCTGAGGTTTTCGGGGTTGAACAACCGAAGGGCGTTAGCGATGAAAAAATTCACTTCAAAGATCAAGCGTTATAATCTTCAAGTAATAACTGTCACTCAAGATTTGAGCGATTTGAAAAACATTAGTGATGATACAGCGAAAGCTATTGTTGAAAATTGCAATGTTCACATCACTCTTGCTCAGGATAAGGACGTAGCGGCACTGATGCTGGAGAAAAAGAAACAATGAAACGTGTTTTTATCTCGCTCTTACTGTTTGCGGCTTTTTTCCATTCCTCATTATTTGCAGATGAAATTAAAGGAAAGGTTATTCGTGTTCTTGATGGCGACACCATTGAAGTATTGCAGGAAAAGAAACCCGTTAGGGTTCGTCTGTTGAATATTGATGCCCCGGAAAAGAAACAAGCATACGGGAGCTGGTCAACGAACCAGCTTAAAGCCCTGGTAGCAGGGCAGCCCGTTACGGTGACGTACACGCAGAAAGACCGTTACGGGCGTGTCCTGGGGCGAGTCGTGACGACGAACGGCACTGAGGCCAATCGCTATATGGTGCAGTCAGGCGCTGCATGGGTGTACGAGCGATACAACACGGATAACTCATTACCGGCTCTGCAAAGGGTAGCGCAGGAACAAAAACGCGGCCTGTGGGCTGAAAGTCATCCTGTGCCGCCGTGGGAATGGCGGCATAAAAAATAAGGGGTTTAAACTATGCTAACAGATAAAGATATAGCTATTCTGAATAATTGCTTGCTCGACGACCACCTTCTTATTGAAATTGAAAAATATTTTGTGTCAACAGAAAGCGCCACTATTAGAGAACGTCTGAATAGTGGAGAGTCCTTAACTAACGAAGAATTGTGGAAGTTACCATATTCTGAATCATTATCTGTAAAGAGAATAACAGATAAAAACGATATTCAATGGTTAACCGCTTACGCTATTGCTAACGGCCGTGATTTACAGTCTTTATTTGAAACAAGTGAATTTAAATACCTTACTCTTTTTATTGATGGCGAGAATGTTAGTTCGCAATTTAAAGAGTGGTTAATAGTCTATAACTTGATTGATGCTTTTCAATCGAGTGATACAACGGGTGTCACTATTAGTTTTCCAGAGAAGGTGTAAATTATGGATTTCAGTAAAATTGATTTTACTCATGATTGTTACGTTGATCTACATGTTGGTGATTACGGTTCTTTGTCTGGCGTGTTTTTTATAGGTAGACCTGATTTGGCTATTCTTGAAAAGCTTTTTACCGATTCTCATGACTGGCAAAACTCTTTTCAGCGCGAAGGTAGACAGTATGTAATGGGATTTGTTGATCCGGGTAATGTGCAATTAATTGCATTTATGCAGGATGCCTTTACAAAAGAAAATGAACAAGCCGAAAAATTCTATTTGGATAATGGTTTTTACGAACAAACGCATGACTTTTTTGATATATGGTTTGATAACGATGTTAGCGATGTGCAGATCAGTTTTCCTCTTTCAGAGAGTACGTAACTATGAAATACATTAGCGATGAAGAGTATGAAAAAGCTAAAAGTGTTTTTATTGAATTACTCAATTCTCCTGTTGATGTGTATGAATCTGAAAATATAGAAAACATCAGAAAGTTTGAGGATGCATTAGACGTTTGTATAGAGTACGAGCAACAATGTTATGGTCAAAAACTTAACATGTCCCCGATTAGTGCATATAGGGCATCAATATCTAAGCGGGCAGCATTCCGTATTAAATCTATTTATTAATTTTAGGAAGAAAACATATGAGACTTTTCATTGCTGAAAAACCGTCTTTAGCTAAAGCCATTTTTGAAGGACTTGGGGGAAATCCAAGCACTGAAAAGAAAAATGGCTATTTTCAACACGGAACTGATGCTGTTACCTGGTGTTTTGGTCATATGCTTGAGCTTTGCGATCCAGAGGACTATGACGAGAAATATTCGAAGTGGCGCTTTGGTGATCTACCAATTAAAACCCCCTGGCCGCCAACTTATAAAATCAGACCGGATGCTGAACCACAAACCCGTATTATCTTTTCTCTGATTGAGCAGGCCGACAGTATTGTTCATGCTGGCGACCCGGACGATGAAGGATGCTTGCTGGTTGATGAGCTTCTTGGTTACGCCAATAACATTAAACCCGTCGAACGGCTGTTGATTGCAGATCTCAACCTTGCACCAGTAAAAAAATCACTGGCAAATATGCAACCAAACACAAAATTCCGGGGTATGACAGACAGCGCCCTGGCTCGTTCTCTGTGTGATCAGGGATTTGGCTACAACCTGACGCGCGGTTGTACCCTTAAAGGGCGTGAGAGGGGCTATGACGGCGTTTTAAACGTTGGGCGTGTACAGAGTGCTGTTCTTGGTCTTGTAAACCTCAGAACGTTGGCTAACCAGAATCACAGTGAAAGTTTTTACTATGATATTTTCGCTAACATAACGGTGAACGGGCATCAGGTTAAGTCTAAATATCAGACAACGGACGGCGATCAGATCGACGATAAAAAGCGCCTTATTTCCGAAGCCCAGGCAAAGCACATCGCTGAGCGGGTGACGAAGAAAGAGGCAATTGTAACCGTCGCCACCACTAAGCCAGAAAACACTAAGCCCCCATTACCGCTTAACTTGTCCATGCTTCAGCAAATTTGTGCAAAGCGATATGGCTATAAGGCCGCTGAAACACTCAGTATCATGCAAGGGCTGTATGAGACGCATAAACTTCTGACATATCCGCGAACGGACAACCGCTATCTTTCTGATGAGCATTTTTACCAGGCTGCTGATATTGCCAGCGCGATCAGCGCGACAATGCCGGAACTGGCGTCTGCAACTGCCGATATGAATAAGGAGCAAAAACATAAAGCCTTTGATGGCAGCAAAATCGAAGCTCACCATGCGATTATCCCGACAACAAAAAGCGGAGCCGGTGTTCAGCTCAGTGATAAAGAGCGTAACGTTTATAACCTGGTGGCCGTTCATTTCATTGGCCTGTTCTATCCTGATGCGATCAGAGACAAGACGAAAATTCACTTTGATATTAAAGGCGATACCTTCACGGCCACACAAAGCGTTCTGGTACAAAAAGGCTGGGAAGCGTTGGGTAAAGACAATGATGAAGAGGACGACGCCGAAGATGCCGGAACGGGCGGCTTTGATTTATCGACCCTGAAATTTAATGACAGTGGCTTGTGTGAGTCGGCTGATGTGGACAAGAAAAAGACGACTCCGCCCCGCTATTTTACGGAGTCAACGTTACTGGCCGCGATGACCAGTGCGGCAAAATTTATCGATGATCCGGCACTGAGAAAAGCGCTTGAAGCCAAAGACGAGGGAAGCAGCGACCGGGGCAGTATCGGCACGGAAGCTACCCGCGCAGGTATCCTTGAAAAACTGGCGGCCAATACCGGGCTTATCTCGATAGAGAAAGAAAAGGGCTATTCAGAACTGGTTTGGAAAACCACAACGCAGGGACAGGAGTTTTGCGCTGCACTTCCTTCTGAAGTGATTAAACCCGATATCTCGGCAATGTGGGCTGAAAAACAGGCTCAGATTAAAGCCGGGGAATTAACCGTAGAAGCTTTTATCAGCGAAAACGACAATTATATCCGAGAGTTGATCGAAAATCTGGATAAGAACGGCATTAATATTTCTTCTAATGCCACACCTTGTCCTGTCTGTAGTAAAGGGTTCCTGATAAAACGTAAAGGTCAGAATGGTTTTTTCTGGGGGTGCTCATGCTACCCTGAATGTAAAACATCATTCCCGGATAGCAATGGAAAACCCGTTACGGAAAAACAGGCTTCTGAGGGCGCGAGTGCACGTCTTGGTGTCCCCTGCCCTTCCTGTGATAAAGAGATTTTAATCCGGCCAAAAGGTTTCTTCTGTACAGGTTGTGAGTTTAAAATCTGGTTAGAATTGTCCAGTAAGAAGCTGACACAGAGTCAGGTGGAAATGTTAATCAAAAAAGGTAAAACTGGTGAGATTAAAGGGTTTACCAGCAAAGCCGGAAAAAAATTTGACGCTGTTGTTACCTTACAGGATAAATCTACCGGTAAACTTGGTTTCGAGTTCAGGAAAAAATAGTAATGGTGAAAACCAGACAGGATTGGCTCTTCCAGTTAAGAAAGTGTCAACACCGGGAAACGTTAGAGAAAGTCATAGAAAAAAATGAACGCAGCCTTACCGCAGGAGAGCTGGTGACATTTTATTCTGCTGCTGATCACCGACTAGCAGAGATAATCATGAATAAACTGTTTGATAAAATCCCTGCATCGGTCTGGCAACACGTTAGATAACCCATCAAGAGAGAAAATATGAGCGATAATGATACGTTTGATGCAGCTCGAAGACTTCTGACGAATATTCGTTCTGCACGTGTTTTTGCACGTGAAACAGACTTTGAGCAGCTTCTTGAAATGCAAGCAAAGCTTAATGCAGTTATTGAAGAATGCCGTGAAGATGCTGAACGTGAAGCTGCCGAACGTGAAGAACGTGAGAAGAAGCGTCAGGAATTGCTTCAGCTGATCGCCGGAGAAGGTTTTTCACCTGAACAGCTGCTTGGGCTGACCGACGATGTGCCAAAGGCTCGTAAGAACAAATTGCCTAAAGCGCCGCCTAAATACCAGTATGAAGAAAACGGTGAAGTTAAGTTCTGGTCTGGCCGGGGGCGTTCGCCAAAGCCAATCGCTGAAGCATTAGAGGCGGGTCGTAAGCTGGACGATTTTCTCATCAAGAAAGATGCCTCCAGCTCAATTAGTGACAAAGAGTAATATGGTAAGCCTCTGGTATGCGCCGGAGGCTTTTTTTTAGCAGAACGGACGCGGGGGGTTCTGATGAACAAATCTTTGAATATCCTCGCGAGGATAAGGGAAGAAATCTCTGATATCTTTGGCTTCTATTTTACCAGTGGCGTGATATGTCTGAAAATAGATCCATTCGGCTATCGTTTTGTAGATGTGATTTCCCATGTTCGCACTTTGAGCGCCGTACTGTAGGACTTGTGCACCCTGTTCATTGCATAGCTCTGGCGGAGTGAGGACATGGTATGTCCTGCATAACAGTGGGCGGTAGTTGTAGACCGTGCATGTTCCCTTATCAGATAAAAACGGGCATTTCGACTCATGCCCGGTCGTAAGCTGGCGGTCTCTGGCAGTGAGCATACTTGCTTGTGCAATATACGTTGCCTCAAGCGCGGTTAAATGAACATCTATTTTACAGCACGAAGAACAGCCCTTTTGACAGGAGGTAAAAGTGCTGACAAATTCTTTATTGAAGCGATTCAAAAAAGCGTACATCTGTTTTAATTGCAGATAAATATTACCTGATTGCATATTGAGTTTATTTATGAGCGCCTTTAACTCATCGAAATACTTATCAGGTACGGGTTTCAAATTGGAATAGCCGGGTAATGTCTCGCCTGGTTCTAAGTGGATCACTGAGTTAGGTTTGATATCCATTGCTTTTGCCTCCTTTCATGCTTCACATGCATGGTTGTTGATTTGACACTAAAACAACCGTCATACAAAGACAAGGCATCAAGCCTAACAGACAATCAAGCTTGCCAGCAAAGATACCTTCTTCAGCAGCTGCGGCCGCGCAATAATGCCAGCATAATCCCCCTCTCGATGCCAACCGGCGACCTAAAAATGCCAGCAAAAATGATTGCATTCGGTTTCGGGCTACTATATTTTATCTGTATCGTACAATACAGATATGGGTGAGCATATGGATCATGTCGGAATAGCAAAGGTATGGCGTCAGCGGAATCAGGAACATGCTGATTCCGGTGTTGTGCTTATATGGGATGGCGAGGCGTATGGCTGGAAAAACGTTCTCCGCGATCCACAGCATGAACGCCCAGGAGCAATTGCCGTCGATGCCGAAGGTAATATGTTTATTGCCGAGGGCGGGAATGACTATGACGGCGCTAAATGCTGGGTAGTCTTTCAGGAGTCCTGATAATGACCAGAGCCACAGAACGCGCTTACAACGAGCTACAGCAGGCGTTTGATTTCTACAATCAGAGGCTGTTCAACGGTGAACTTCCCGACTGCCTGATCACCTTCCAGCGCGGTAAAAACACGATGGGCTATTTCAGCTTCAGACGTTTTGTTGCTGCTGATGGCAGCGGCAAAATGATTGATGAGATTGCCCTGAATCCTGAGTATTTTCCGGCATATCCGCTTATTGAAGTTATGCAGACTCTGGTTCATGAACAGTGTCATATGTGGCAATTTCACTTTGGTAATCCTTCGCGCAAAACGTATCACAATGCGCAATGGGCGGCCAAAATGGAAAGCATCGGGCTTATGCCCTCCTCTACCGGACATCCTGGCGGTGCAAAAGTCGGCCAGAAGATTAACGACTATCCGATCCCCGGTGGCCGCTTCCAGCTTGTCACGCTCGAACTGTTCCAGGGACAGTTTGCACTCAGCTGGTTTGACCGTTATCCGGTCAAAGTCGAACAGCCCAAAGACCTTTCTTCCGTTATCGAGCAATGGCGAGAAACGCTGACACAGGCGCAACTAAGTTCCGGTTCTGGCATCGATATTGAAGCAGTACTCTCGATGGCGCTGCTGCCCTCTGTGGAGCCGCAGAACGTGGATACAGACGTGATGGCCGGGGAGGATGCAGCGCCTGTTGCGGCGTTTTTGGACAGGCCGAAAAATAACAAATGCAAGTATCAGTGTTCCGGCTGTGGTGTCGCCGTGTGGGGGAAAGCGGGGTTGAACATTCGTTGCGCCGATTGTGATCGCGAGTTCGGTGAAATCTGACTGCCAGCAAAACATAGTACCTGCCTTGGTTGGCCATTCTCATTTTGCCAGCAAATCAGGTGCCCGGACAAAAGCCGGCGCGGTAAAAATGACAGCAAAAGAGGGTTTATGGGAAATTACACAATCAGAACTAATGATGATGAGGATAACGCTATCCGGGGGGCGCAGGAGCACATCGGGGCAGCGTCAGTCAGCAAAGCTTTTATGACGGCCATACTGGAGCATCAGCATAATAAAGATGAGATCACCCGGCTGCGGCAGGCGTTAGCCCAGGAGCAGGCCAGAAATATGGAACTGGCCGCATCAGTAAAGAAGTTTCGTACCAGTATGAATTCAATGTTTGCGCTGGCTGATAACAATCCTCTTTAAAAACTGGGGAGTTACTCCACCGAAAGTTTCCAGATTTCACGTAGCGCACGCTGGTTTTGATTTAGTTCAGACGCAAAAAAGCCCGACTGGTGAGATCGGGCTTTTTGCTTTCCGGTACTGAGTTGGTGCTCTGGCCGGGGAAGTCACTCTACATCTAACACCCATAATATTATGGCACTTGACACAAGCTGTCTAGTGGCAATTGACTGCTTGTGTCAAGTGACTGAATTAGGGGTCGGTTCCGGCTGAGGGCGAAATGACACCCTAAGCGTTAGCTCTGTGTCGTTGCACGATGTCAGCGACGGTATTCTTGCTGATACCGAGCTCGCGTGCGATCCAGCGATAGCTGCGTCCCTCGGCCCTCATCGCAACCACCTTAGGCAAAAGTCGGTCTGATTTTGGTCGCACTCCGGCCTGACGACCAAGCCTCTTACCACGTGCCTTCGCAACAGCAAGGCCTGACTTGACCCGCTCGCTGATGAGATCCCGCTCAAACTCCGCAATGCCGGAAAGAAACGTCGCCAGCATTCGTCCATACGGCGACGAAAGATCGAACGCCATTCCATTCATGGCTATCACGGAAACCTTCCAGTTCTCCAGTTCACGTAGCGTATTGAGCAGATCGAGCGTCGAGCGCCCCCACCGGGAAAGCTCAGTGACCAGGATTGCATCAATTTGTCTGGACTGGGCAAGCGCCAGGACTTTCTTTCGCTCGGCCCGGTCGAGTTTAGTTCCTGAACCTGTTTCCTTAAATATTCCCACCACGTCGTAGCCGGCACGGCCGGCGAAGGCTCGCAGATCAAATTCCTGGCGTTCACAAGACTGATCCGCTGTTGAAACCCGGCAGTAAATGGCGGCACGATGTCCCAATTGAACCCTCCTGGATTTTTGTATCGGAACGCCCTGATTTATATGGGCTGGCTGTTGTCCAAAACAGACTATACTTCAAAAGGGACGAATTTGTATGTCACGACGCCATATTTTCACCGAACGGCAGCGAGCAGCGCTGTTCGATCTGCCCACGGACGAACTGTCGCTACTGAAGTTCTACACGCTGGGCGATGATGACCTGGAAAACATTAGGCAGCGCCGCAGACCGGAAAACAGGATTGGCTTTGCCCTGCAACTTTGTGCCTTACGATATCCGGGCCGTGCACTGGCTCCTGGTGAGATGATCCCGCGTGAAGTCCTTTCCTTCGTCGGTGCTCAGCTTGGAGTTCCGGCTGATGCGCTTCTCACTTATGCCACACGGCGCCAAACCCGTCAGCAGCACATGGACACGCTGCGCGAAATTTACGGCTACAAGACCTTCACGGGCCGTGGTGCCCGTGATCTGCGGGAGTGGACTTTCGGCCAGGCCGAAGATGCCAGATCAAACGAGGATCTTGCTCATCGTTTTATTGTGCGGTGTCGGGAAACTTCCACCATTCTGCCCGCAGTATCGACAATCGAGCGCTTGTGCGCGGATGCTCTGGTCGCCGCTGAGCGGCGGATTGAAACGCGGATTGCGGAAAATTTAACAGCGGATGTTCGCGATCACCTGGACAAACTTCTGAGTGAAATGCTCGCCGGCAATATCAGTCGTTTCATCTGGCTTCGCAACTTCGAGGTTGGTAACAACTCGGCTGCTGCTAACCGTTTGCTCGACAGGCTCGAATTTCTGCGTACCCTGAATATCAATCATAGTGCTTTGGCCAGCATACCTGCCCATCGCATTGCCCGGCTGCGTCGGCAGGGTGAACGCTACTTCACCGACGGTTTGCGTGACATCACTTCGGACCGCCGCTGGGCGATCCTTGCCGTCTGTGTTGTGGAGTGGGAAGCGGCGATTGCTGATGCCATAGTCGAAACCCATGACAGGATCGTAGGAAAAACCTGGCGGGAAGCGAAGCGCCAGCATGACGAAACAATTTCCGGCTCTAAAGCCACACTCACGGATACGATCCGTACCTTCACCGCGCTGGGAGCTTCGTTGCTTGAGGCCCGCAGTGACGGAACCCCGCTGGAGATGGCTGTCGCCAGTTCGGTTGCATGGGACCGGCTCGCTCAACTGGTAGCGACAGGGACTCAACTCAGCAACACGCTAGCCGATGAGCCTCTTGCATATGTCGGGCAGGGATACCATCGCTTTCGTCGTTATGCGCCCCGCATGTTGCGCTGTCTGAAGCTCGAAGCCGCGCCGGTCGCCGGACCATTGGTAGCAGCAGCTTTGTCGATCGGAGAGATGAAAGGTGTTGCATCGCCAGAAAGGCGTTTCCTGCGGCCCAGCTCCAAATGGAACCGTCATTTATGTCAAGGCTCAATTGAAATGTCCGTTATCCAGCTCAATTAAAATGACCACTTTGATCTCTCATTCTCTTTACTGATAGACTTTCCTCCGACTGAAACAACAGGATGATTGAGCCCATGCTTCGATACGAGTTAACGCCGAACAATGCAGGTTTTATACTGTGGGGAGATTCAGAAGCCCTGAATGAATTACATGAACTCATTCATTACATCGTGGATGAAAGCCCACTGATTAAAGTTAAAGACGGATTTATGTTATCCCTTGCCTATGATATTCGTAAAGCACGGGAAGGTAATCGTCGTGTTGAGCAACATCAGTATGATCAACATGATACATATAAGCTTTATGGTGTTGAGCTTTTATGGCCTCTGGTCCTGGTACAGTCCTCAATACTCAGAAACTCAATGGGTTATATTCAGACAGACAAAAACCAGCTGTCTGTCATGTATGCCTTTGAATACCTGATAGAATCAGCATTAACAGAGTCTGAGAGAACAACGTCGAATGATATTATGCTAACAGTAAAATATGCATCAGACTCTGATTTTAATTTCATTGAGGATAATATTGACAGCAGGTGCTGCTATTTTATCAGCCTATCTCCGGAGCAAAGAAAAAAGCAGTTAATCAGTATTGTTCGTTCTTTTCATTCATTATGGGGTAAGTATGCCCGTGAAAAGCAGGACATAAAGATGCTGAACGAAATGAATAATACATCATGGGTCTGGCCGGACAATATCAACTGGTGAGCAACCACTGTCCGGCCAGTGAGTACCATCAGCGGGCTCTTTTACCAAAAATGTCCTCTGAACGTGACTGAAGCTGTTTGAGTGCTTCGAGCATGTCATCATTATCCAGTGAGCGCTGGGATTTCTTCCCTTCCTGCTTTGGCCGTCGTCGGGAAGGGCCATCTCCAGCGGGAATTGACTGAGAGCGCGTGTTATCCCGCTTGCTCTGCACCAGACTGATAAACTCCAGGGTTCGGCCAAGACGCTTGTTATCGACAATCGCGCCCTGGTCGATTTCTGACAGTCGGTCGTAGGTAGAGTAGGGAAGTAGCGTACCGTTCAGGCGCAGCTCTTTTCTGCCATCAGGATAGTGATACACATCGATATATTTACCTATTGCACGGCGACTCAGTTCGCTGTCTTCAATCAGGTACAACATTTTATCATATTGTATCGTCAACGATTTTGAGACTTTACGTTTTTCACGAACAGTGAAAATAAGCCCCAGGTCCTCATCATGTTCTACAGCACGGTGTACGTCAAAATCATGTCGCGGTACTTTGCCAAAACGGCGGTTATAGTCAGCCATATAGGCCTCAGCGAAGTCATTTGCAGCCTCCATTGAACAAATGCCCTGTAACCGCAGCTCTTTGACCAGACGATCCTGTAAAGTGAGGTGAGCTCGTTCTACACGCCCTTTGGCGGGACTGGTTTCTGCACAGATAGTCTGGATGTTCAGTTCATGCATGGCTCGCCCAAACTGAGTATGCCCGTCTCCGCCTGTGGCGTGTTTATTGTTAACACGAAAAACACCGGCTTTATCGCTGTACAGTGCCAGCGGTTTACCATGCTTATCGATATAGCGCCGCGTGGCTTCGAAGTAAGAAAACGTGGACTCCGATTTAACAAACAACAGTTCCATCAGTTTGCTGGTTGCATCATCAACATAGACCAGCGCGGTGCAGGCCGGGCCACGGCCTTCAAACCAGTCGTGATCACAGCCATCTATTTGTATCAGCTCACCAGTACACGGACGCCGGTACCGTGGTTGAGGGATCCTTGCGGCACGTTGTTTACGGGGAACCCATAAGCCAGCCCGCACCATGATGCGCCGGACAGTTTCTTTGCCAAGAAACAGTCCGTGGAGTTCTTCGAGCTTTTCACGCGCCAGAGTCGGACCGAAATCAGCATAACGCGTCTTGATCAGTTCCAGAGCCTGATCTGCGAGCCCGGGTGGCAACTGGCGGTTACCACGCATGCCACATCGTCTGCTGGCCATACCAAGCGGTCCGCCTTCACGGTAACGGGCAAGAAGTCTGCGGCATTGCCTGTCGCTGATACCGAGGTGCTCGGCCGCACGGCGCGTTGTGATGCGACGTTCAATGACGTCCTGTATAATCTTGATCCGGTTGATCTCTTTCAAAGTAAACACTCCTGAGCTTTCTGCGCTCATGATATGCCTCCCGGTAGTTTAAACGGACCAGTGAAGCTTACCATAGCGCGGACATCTGAATTGAGCCACAGGCGGACATTACTATTGAGCCATTACAATTTACGAGCTCAGGAAAAAGGAGATACCCGTCTTTGGGAAGTGGCGGTACTCTTTCACCTCCGGGATGCTTTTCGTTCCGGAGATGTCTGGCTCGCTCATTCGCGCCGCTATGGTGACCTCAAGCAGGTACTGGTGCCGATGATCGCGGCGCAGGAAAATGCAAAACTGGCCGTGCCTTCCAACCCACAGGATTGGCTGGCAGACAGAAAGGCGCGACTCACGATCGCTCTTAAGCGGCTGGCCCGGGCTGCCCGTAACGGCACTATTCCGCACGGTAGCATAGAAGATGGAACGTTGCGGATCGACAGGTTGACAGCAGACGTGCCGGATGGTGCCGAGGCACTCATACTGGATCTGTATCGCCGAATGCCGTCCGTTCGGATTACCGACATGCTGCTTGAAGTTGATGCAGCCCTTGGTTTCACAGATGCGTTTACCCATCTGAGAACCGGGGCTCCATGTCGCGACCGGATCGGTCTGCTCAACGTCCTGCTCGCTGAAGGGCTCAATCTGGGCCTGCGTAAGATGGCGGAAGCTACAAACACGCATGATTACTGGCAGCTCTCACGCCTTGCCCGCTGGCATGTTGAAAGCGAAGCCATGAACCAGGCATTGGCAATTGTGGTGGCCGCGCAGGGTAAACTGCCGATGTCACGCGTCTGGGGGATGGGCACGTCAGCATCGAGCGATGGTCAGTTTTTCCCGACAGCGCGGCATGGCGAAGCCATGAACATGGTCAATGCCAAATATGGTTCTGTTCCCGGCCTCAAAGCGTATACTCACGTAAGCGACCAGTTCGCGCCATTCGCTTGTCAGTCGATCCCGGCGACCGTGAGCGAGGCACCGTATATTCTCGATGGACTACTGATGAACGAGGTCGGTCGCCATGTTCGCGAACAGTATGCCGATACAGCAGGATTCACCGACCATTTGTTCGGAGCCAGTAGCCTGCTCGGCTACAATCTCGTTCTGCGAATCAGGGATCTGCCATCGAAGCGGTTGTACGTATTTAATCCCGATACGACCCCCAGGGAGTTACGCAAGTTGGTAGGTGGAAAAGCCCGGGAGGATCTTATCGTTGCGAACTGGCCTGATATTTTCCGTTGTGCCGCGACGATGACCGCTGGCAAAATCAGGCCCAGCCAACTCCTGCGCAAGCTCGCTTCTTACCCACGACAAAACAACCTTGCAGTTGCGCTTCGTGAAGTTGGTCGTATTGAACGGACCCTTTTCATTATTGAGTGGATCCTGGATACGGACATGCAGCGGCGTGCTCAGATCGGTCTTAACAAGGGAGAGGCCCACCATGCGCTCAAAAATGCGCTCCGTATCGGGAGGCAGGGGGAAATTCGCGATCGCACGACAGAGGGGCAGCACTACCGAATCGCTGGGCTCAATTTATTGACTGCGGTGATCATTTACTGGAATACCGTCCATCTTGGTCATGCCGTCACGGAGCGGCGGAACGAAGGGTTGGATGTTCCCCCTGAATTTCTTCCCCACATATCCCCATTGGGCTGGGCGCACATTCTACTGACTGGCGAATATCTTTGGCCCAAGGAACCGAAAGCTTAGGGTGTCATTTCGCCCTCAGCCGGAACCGACCCCTTCTATGACATTACCGCGTCCAGTGATGGCCGTGTGGTGGATAAAAGCTGGGTGTCACGTGTTGCGGAAGTGATGGATATTCCTTTCTGTGTCGCGGGCGGGATCAAAACGCCGGAAGACGCCGCGCAGATCCTCTCCTTCGGGGCAGACAAAATTTCTGTCAACTCCCCTGCTCTGGCCGATCCTGACCTGATCACCCGCCTTGCTGACCGTTTTGGCGTGCAGTGTATTGTGGTGGGGATTGATACCTGGTTCGATGAGCAAACCGGCAAGTATCACGTCAATCAGTATACCGGCGATGAAAGCCGTACCCGTGTTACGCAATGGGAAACCCTGGAGTGGGTGCAGGAAGTTCAAAAGCGCGGCGCCGGGGAAATCGTGTTGAATATGATGAACCAGGATGGCGTGCGTAACGGTTACGACCTGGCGCAGCTGAAAAAAGTGCGCGAGGTTTGTCATGTACCGCTTATCGCCTCCGGCGGCGCGGGCACGATGGAACACTTTTTAGAAGCGTTTCGCGACGCGGATGTGGACGGCGCGCTGGCCGCTTCGGTATTCCACAAACAGATTATTAATATAGGTGAACTTAAAGCGTTCCTGGCGCTACAGGGAGTGGAGATTCGGGTATGTTAACTGACACGCAACGCGCGCAGCTTGATTTCGAAAAGACCGACGGACTGTTGCCGGTAGTGGTGCAACACGCCGTATCCGGCGAAGTGCTGATGCTGGGCTATATGAACGGCGAAGCGCTGGATAAAACGCAGGAAACCGGCAAAGTCACTTTTTATTCGCGCACTAAACAGCGTCTGTGGACCAAGGGCGAAACCTCGGGCCATTTCCTGAACGTGGTAAGCATCACGCCGGATTGCGATAACGACACCCTGCTGGTGCTGGCTAACCCAGTTGGCCCGACCTGCCATAAAGGCACCTCAAGCTGCTTTGGCGACGTACATCACCAGTGGCACTTCCTCTATCAGCTTGAACAGCTGCTGGCGGAGCGGAAACACGCTGACCCGGCCAGTTCCTACACGGCGAAGCTGTATGCCAGTGGAACCAAGCGTATTGCGCAGAAAGTGGGTGAAGAAGGCGTGGAGACGGCGCTGGCAGCAACGGTGAACGATCGCGAAGAGCTGACCAATGAAGCGTCAGACCTGATGTATCACCTGCTGGTGTTGTTACAGGATCAGGAACTGGATCTTGGGGCGGTGATTGAGAATTTGCGGGGAAGGCATAAATAAGACGTAAAAAAGGCCGGGATAACCGGCCTTTTTATTTACCTGAAAGAAATTAATCTTGCAGCCATTCGGTGTGGAACACACCTTCTTTATCGGTACGCTTGTACGTGTGTGCGCCAAAGTAGTCGCGCTGCGCCTGGATCAGGTTAGCCGGCAGTACGGCTGCACGGTAGCTGTCGTAGTAAGCGATAGCGGCTGAGAACGTCGGGGTCGGGATGCCATTCTGTACAGCGTAGGCAACCACATCACGCAGTGCTTGCTGGTAATCGTCCGCCGCTTTTTTGAAGTACGGGGCCAACAGCAGGTTCGCGATTGACGGGTTTTCTGCATAGGCATCGGTGATTTTCTGCAGGAACTGGGCGCGAATGATGCAGCCAGCACGGAAGATTTTAGCAATCTCGCCGTAGTTCAGGTTCCAGTTGTTTTCTTCCGATGCGGCACGCAGCTGAGAGAAGCCCTGTGCATAAGAAACAATCTTGCCCAGATACAGTGCGCGGCGCACTTTTTCGACGAATTCCGCTTTATCACCGGTGAACGGCTTAACTTCAGGGCCGCTCAGCACTTTAGAAGCCGCAACGCGCTGTTCTTTCAGAGAAGAAATGTAACGTGCGAATACCGATTCGGTGATCAGAGACAGCGGCTCGCCGAGATCCAGGGAGCTCTGGCTGGTCCATTTACCGGTACCTTTGTTAGCGGCTTCGTCCAGGATCACATCCACCAGGTAGATACCGTTTTCATCTTTTTTGGTGAAGATATCTTTGGTGATGTCGATCAGGTAGCTGCTCAGTTCACCTTTATTCCATTCGGTAAAGGTATCTGCCAGTTCCGGGTTAGAAAGGTTCAGGCCGTGCTTAAGCAGGGAGTAGGCTTCAGCGATAAGCTGCATATCGCCGTATTCAATGCCGTTGTGAACCATTTTCACATAGTGACCCGCGCCATCAGCACCGATATAAGTCACACAAGGTTCGCCATCTTCCGCAACCGCAGCGATTTGTTTCAGAATCGGGGCAACGAGTTCATACGCTTCTTTCTGGCCGCCAGGCATGATGGACGGGCCTTTCAGCGCGCCTTCTTCACCACCGGAAACGCCGGTGCCGATGAAGTTAAAGCCTTCAGCAGACAGCTCACGGTTACGGCGAATGGTGTCGTGGTAATAGGTATTACCGCCATCAATAATAATGTCACCCTTATCGAGATATGGCTTCAGGGAGTCGATAGCAGCATCAGTGCCAGCGCCCGCTTTAACCATCAGCAGGATACGACGCGGCGTTTCGAGCGACTCAACGAACTCCTGAACGGTATAGTAAGGAACGAGTTTTTTGCCCGGGTTCTCGGCAACGACTTCTTCGGTTTTTTCACGAGAGCGGTTGAAAATGGATACGGTATAGCCACGGCTTTCGATGTTGAGCGCCAGGTTGCGCCCCATCACTGCCATACCGACAACGCCGATCTGTTGCTTGGACATTATTTACTCCTGTCAGGTGTTTTTTATCAGTAACGAAATTTTTGACGAGTTATTTACCAAATATTAACCTGGCTTCGCCTGTAGGGATAGTCTTTATGTTGGTAAATAAACATCCAGATTCATTTAAATAAAACAAATAAAGACAATGATACTAATGGCTTATAATTATACGTAAAAGGTAAGCAGCCAAAATTAAAGTAATGAACGATATAACCGATAATATTCTTCGTTCATGTGTTTTGCTGTAAACAAATTTTCAAATCGTTTCTTGGCATTAATACCAAACTCTCTGGCCTGCTCTTCATCCTGCCATAATTCATCCATCACTTCACAAAGGCTTTGCGGATCATTAGGCTTAGCTACTAAACCGGTTTCCCGATCGATATTAATATACGTTGTGCCCGTACCGATCTCACAGGAAATAATAGGTTTCGAAAAAAGCGCTCCTTCGAGTAGTGAAACGCCGAAAGCTTCTGTTCTGAGATGGGACGGGAAAACCACGCCATAACACAGACTAAGAATGATGCATTTATCTTTTTCAGAAACGCCGCCGAGGAACATGATGTTATCAAGGCCCAACGTTCTGGCTTTCTCTTTTAATCTTTGCTCGCTTGGCCCCGCTCCGACAATGACAACGGTAGCAGCGCTCTGCTTTAACGCATCCAGAAGAATATCAAGGCCTTTATAGTAACGTAGCGCGCCGACAAACAGGAGAAACTTCGCCGGCAGCTTTTGCTTCCAGTATTCCACTCGCGATGCATCGTCAAACGTATATGCATTTGCATCGATCCCAATAGGGATAACCTTCACTTTGGATGCGAATTTTTGAAGCGTTTTGCTGGTATTAAAATAATTTGGTGAAGTGGCCACAATCGCAGATACGGATTTAAGAAATCTGTTCATCAAAGGCGTATATACCTTTAATAAATTTTTTTGCTTAATAATATCCGAGTGATAGGTCACTACCGTCGGCTTATCAATATCCGTAAGAAAATGGATCATGTCCATAAAGGGGAAAGGAAAGTGATAGTGAATAATGTCTGCTTTTTGCGCCAGTTTTTTAAATTTATAAATTACATCATAAGAAAATGGCGTGGAGGCGATAGAAACAAGCTCTTTAGCTTTTACCACATTGACATTATTACCGCTGACGTATGGTTTTGTAGGGTCACGGCTTAAAGATAAAATCTGACATTCAACATCTTTTATATGATTAAGTTCGGTAAGATGAAAAATAACATGCTCAACGCCCCCGAAAGAATCTGGATAGTACGTTTTATAAAAATGCAATACATTCATGTAATTATCTTAATTTTTAATGATTCTGGCGGGTGTTCCCACATAGACGCCAGACTCATCGATATCTTTGACGATACAACCGTTAGCGCCCAGAGTCACTTTGTCAGTGACTTTAATACCATCAATCACGACAGAGCCTGCGCCGATAAAACAGTGTGAGCCAATCCGGGTTTTACCAGCAATACGCGCACCAATCGAAATATGGGTGAAATCACCCACATTACAATCATGCTCGGTGATGCTGCCGGTATTCATGATGCAGCCTTTACCAATTGTTGTATTAGGGCCGACATGAGAATGGTGTCCGATAAAAGTGCCTGCACCAACTGTAGTATTGATACCCAGGGTCGCGGTTGCTGAAATAATCGTATACACAGGCCAGTGCCATTCTTCCAGCATCGCGATTTGGGACAACCGCGTCGCGTTATTTCCTGAGGCGGGAAATGCTGCCCAACCTTCTGGCAGCTGCTCAGGAAAATTTTTATAAACAGGGAAACCATAAAAGGTTTCCCCATCAGCTGCATTATCATCGACAAAAATGAGATTCGCGATGCCCAGAGAGCAGGCAACGTCAGCCACGCTTCTGGCGTGGCCTCCGAAGCCGCAGATAACAATGCCGTTAACTGTGCTCATAGGTTACCCGTGTTCTGTCAGCAATTGCGTCCAGCGCATCGATATGCTCATTAACCACATCTTCCCAGTTACGTTGAATAAGCTGGTTATAAGTCTGCATTTGCACCGTTTTTAATTCATCTAAATTATCCACAGCCCAAAGGATCTTATCGGCCAGACATTTCCAGTCCAACGGATCAAAGAAAGTCATTTCCTGTAAGGCAGGATCGGTTAATACCTCTTCCGCAACCGGAATGCGACTCATAATGACTGGGGTGCCCACGGATAGGGCTTCGGTAAAGGTGAACGGGCAACCACCTTCACTCAAGGTTGGGTTAACGGCTAAATCCGCTCTTTTATAAAGCGCGGCTAACTCCTGGATAGATAATCCGTGGAGGAAAAGAACATCATACTCAAGACGGTTCTCTTTAATAAAATTAGAAATGCTTGAAAGATGGTCTGAACCGCAAGTTAAGATTAACTTATGCCCCCAGAATTTTTCTTTTAAAAGATAATTATATGCTTTTAATAACGTAATAATATTCTTATTAGGACGTGCCTGACTGGCATAAAATATAAATTTAAAGTCAGAGCCCAGGCCCTGGATATAAGCGTTTTTTTGTTTAGATAACGCTACCAGCATCAATTGTTGAGCGTAAAAATCAGAACTCGCTTTGGTATCCGGGAAACCAATAACATCCAGCCATTGATCAAGTCGATTAGGCGCATGCGGCACAACATAAACATTATCAGGATTGATATTGAAATGTTCTACGAGAGTTTTTTGCTTCACATCATTACTGTACGTAACGAAAAAATCATTCTTGTTGATTGCCTGAATGATTTTATTATAAGTGTATCGTACCCTTTCGCCGCCAATTTGTGAAAAAGCAGTCGGGAATTGGGTTAGTACCACGTCGGGTACGCACATCATTTTGGGGGCATTTATAGCAGTAAAACTATCCCAAAACGCAGTTGGAGAGTACCAGGCCTTAATATCTTTCAGAGATTCAATTATGGTATGCATACGCTCCGTCTCTGCCTGAATCATTCCATCATATAGATTCAATACTAAAGAATCATCCTTTGGTCTGAAAAAGATACCAGAGACACGTCTTTTAATTCTCCTAAAGATAGACAGGCTACTCGAGCTTTTTATCTTTCTTAACAGGATACTGGCTCCAAGGAGCACAAGATAAAATGGAGTAAAAATTAACACTAACAGGACTAACAAAATCCCATAAAGCATAACGGGAATGAGATCAGTTACAGAGTAAGCTCTGGAAACTCGTTTCTCAAAATCGCTTAAAATATTAGGCGGTAGCGCCTTTAGACGATTAATAAATCTGTTAAGAAGACTCTTTTTATTCTTTTTTTTCTTATTTTTTAATGCCGTAATATATTTATAAACATTTAAAATAACAGGCGTTCCTTTAGGGGATATTATATCCACCAATTTTAAAGGTACCCCTTCACTCTCAAATAATTTGTATATATCATCGACAGACCAGCTAGGGCATAACAATGTAAACTGTACATTTTCCTTTTTTTCTGCGCCCTTAATAAAGGCGGCCAGATATCTTCCCAGGCCTTCATGACGTAAATCCACTCCTGGAGGAAAACATATATAAATTCCATATTTATTCATAATAAGTTTCTCACCACTTCCCAATATTTCAAGCCATGATTATTGTAAGCCAGGTGGCTCAATTTTTCTTGTGTTGGTAAAATGGCTTTGAGATCTTTGAAGTTAACTTCCATCCATTTTAATTTTTTAGCAGTATCATGCGCATCAAACACATCAAAGTATGTCAGATTCAGCTCATAATTTTTATCCATTTCTTGAATGGCTGGATAAGAATTTGCTAAAGATGGGACATTAAACATCGCTGCTTCGATAACAGAGAAGGTACCGTTATCGCCATGAGATGAATGCAACAAAAAGCCAGCATTCTTTAAGAAAATTTTGTATTCAAG